>JAGNNA010000271.1 GCA_017990895.1 Reyranella sp. | reverse complement strand
GCGGAAGATCTCGGCGCCAAGGGTCTCAGCACCACGGTGGCCGACGCGCGCTTCGCCAAGCCCCTCGATACCGACCTGATCCGCCGGCTCGCACGCGAGCACGAGGTGCTGATCACGATCGAGGAGGGCGCGGTCGGCGGCTTCGCGAGCTTCGTGCTGCAGTATCTGGCGACCTCGGGCCTGCTCGATGCCGGCCTCAAGGTCAGGCCGCTCGTCCTGCCAGATCGCTTCATCGATCACGCCGCGCCCGCCCGGCAATACGAATGGGCCGGCCTCAACGCGCCGCAGATCGTGGCGACCGCGCTCGCCGCGCTGGGGCAATCCTCGGAGCGCGCGCGAGGTTAGTCGCGCGGGTCGATGGGGGTGAGGCGCGGGGCGTGCGCCTCGACGATCTCCGCCGCGTCGAGACAGAGATCCTCGCGGAAGCGGGCGGAGATGATCTGCACGCCCACCGGCGTTCCGTCGGCGAGGCCTGTGGGCACCGACACCGAGGGATAGCCCAGCACGGGCGTGGCGAGCAGGCAGTGCTGCGCCGCCATCATGCGGTTCACGACCGGCTGATCCTGCAGATCGAGTCCGTCCGGGAAGGGCAGGACGTGCGAAACCGGGACGACCGCGACCTCGTGTTCGGCGAAGAACAGCGACCAGGCGCGCATCAGGGCGAGACGCTGGCCGAACGCGTCGAGCAGACCACCGGCATCGATCTCCGGCACGTAGGCAAGATGGCCTTCGACATTGCGCCGCGCCGCGGCGTCGCCCAGCGCCTGCACGGTGGCCACGAAAGCCCGCCGCTCGTCGTTGACGACCATGCGGTGCCAGAGCTCGGCCGCTTCGCCCAGCTTCGGCGGTGCGACCTCGTCGACTTCGTAGCCTGCCGCTTCAAGGGCCTCGCCGGCCGCCATGATCGCCGCCCGCACCTCCGGCACGACGTCTTCGAACGGGGCGGGTGCGATGGCGGCACGCGGTCGAGCTGACGGGGCGGGCCCGACGAACGGTACCGGTACCCAGTTGGGATCGCGCGCGTCGCCCATCGCCATGGCGGCGAAGGCGAGGCGCAGGTCCGCTACGCTGCGCGCGAGCGGGCCCTGAACGGACATGAGCTGCGCCGTGATCGGCCGCTCGGCGGTGGCAGACGGGTTGAAGGCCGGCACGCGGCCGGGTGTCGGCCGCAGACCCGCAACCCCGCAGGCATAGGCCGGGTAGCGGATCGAGCCGCCATAGTCGTTGCCATGCGCGATCGCGCCCATGCCGGCGGCGAGGGCCGCCGCCGCGCCGCCGCTTGAGCCGCCGGGCGTGAGGCCCTTGCCCCACGGGTTGCGCGTCGGGCCATGCAGTTCATTGTCGGTGAACCAGCGGTGCGAGAAGGCCGGCGTGTTGGTGCGTCCGATGATGACCGCACCGGCCTTGCGCAGGTTGGCCACGACCGGGCTGTCCTCGGTCGCCACCAGATCGCGAAAAGCCACGACACCGTTGGTGGTGGCGCGGCCCTTCGTGTCGACGTTCACCTTCACCGTCACCGGCACGCCGTGCAGCGGCCCGCAAGCGGCGCCGTTGCGGCGTGCGGCGTCGGCATCACGAGCCGCCCGCATGGCTTCGTCGGCCATCACGTCGACGACGGCATTGACCTTCGGATTGACGGCTTCGATGCGAGCCAGGACGGAGCGGGTCGCGTCCTCGCTGGAGACCGCACCCCTTGCGATCGCCTGCGCCAGGTCGACCGCCGACCAGCGCCAGAGTTGGTCCGTCATATCCGCATCTCCTGGAATCGGTCCGTCAGTCCTTGGGCTGCGGAACGATGCGCAGGTAGGGCTTGGGCGCTTTCCAGCCGTTCGGATACTTGGCCTTGGCGGCCTCGTCCGACACGGCCGGGACAATGATCACGTCCTCGCCCTTCTTCCAGTTCACCGGCGTCGCCACCTGGTGCTTGGCGGTGAGCTGGCAGGATTCGAGCAGGCGCAGCACCTCGTCGAAGTTGCGGCCGCTGCTCATCGGATAGACGAGCATCGCCTTGATCTTCTTGTCGGGGCCGATGATGAACACCGACCGCACCGTGGCGTTGTCCGCGGCGGTGCGGCCTTCCGAGGTCGTGCCGGCGCCTTCAGGCAGCATGTCGTAGGCGGTCGCGACCTTGAGTTCGGGGTCGCCGATCATCGGGAAGGTCACCGCGTGTCCCTGGGTCTCCTCGATGTCCTTGGCCCACTTGGAGTGGTTGGTCACCGGATCGACCGACAGGCCGATGATCTTGGTGTTGAGCTTGTCGAACTGCGGCTTGAGACCGGCCATGTAGCCGAGTTCGGTGGTGCAGACGGGCGTGAAGTCCTTCGGGTGCGAGAATAGGATCGCCCAGCCGTCCCCGATCCACTTGTGGAACTCGATCGGACCCTGGGTCGTCTCGGCCTTGAAGTCCGGTGCGGTCGAATTGATGCGAAGCGTCATGGTGCAGTCCTCCGTTTTGCGGACCGCACCTCAACCTTTCCGCCCAGCGAGGTCAAGCCTTGGCAGGAATCCAGCTCGCGAGGCCCAATCCACCATCAACTTCTACCGTCGTGCCCACGACATAGCGGCCAAATCTTTCCGACAGGATCGCGACGGCGACCTGCGCGATGTCGTCGGGTGTGCCCGGGCGGCCCAGTGGGATCTGGGCCACCAGGTCGGCGAGATTGTCGGCGACGAAACCACCGCCCGGGATCGCGCCCGGTGCAATCGCGTTGACGCGAATGCCGTCCGGCGCCAGCACGCGCGCCAACTCCTTCATCACCATCGTCATGCCCGCTTTCGAGGCGCTGTAGTGCGGCAGGTTGCGCGGCGTCTCACGGTGCCGCGAGGTCACCAGGATCATGCGGCCCCTGATCCCGTTGTCGCGCATGTGGCGACCGACTTCGCGGGCGAGGAAGAAGCCGGAGCGCAGGTTGATGTCGGTCATCAGATCCCACGTCTCCTCGCTGACCGACAGCGGCGTGTCGACCTCCCGCCGGCGCGGGCTCGCGGCATGGACGAACAGCGAGACCGTACCGAGCTTCGCGATTGCACCGTCGAGCAGCTCCTTCCAGCCGTCGCGCTTCGAGAGGTCGGCTGCGAGGAAATCGATGCCGTCCTCCGCCGGTGGAGCGGCGATGTCGCTGCCGAGCACGGTCGCGCCCTCGGCCTTCAACGCTTTCGCGATACCGCGACCAATGCCGCCGGCGCAGCCGGTGATCAGGGCGCGCTCGCCCTCCAGAAGTTTCATGCTCATGCCCGGCATGCTAGCAGGTCATCCGAAGGGAGACAGTATTGGCGAAGACGCGGCTGGACATGGCGCTGGTCGAGCGCGGGCTCGTGGAAACGCGCGCCGCGGCGCAGCGGCTGGTCATGGCCGGGCTGGTCTTCTCGAACGACCGGCGGCTGGAGAAGGCGGGGCAGGCCGTCGCCGCCGACACGCCGCTCGAGGTGCGCGGTCAACTCCATCCCTATGTCTCGCGCGGCGGGCTGAAGCTCGAGAAGGCGCTGGATCATTTTGCGATCCCGGTGACCGGCCGCATCGCACTCGACGTCGGCTCCTCTACCGGCGGCTTCACCGACTGCCTGCTGCAGCGGGGCGCGGCGAAGGTCTATGCCGTCGATGTCGGCACCAACCAGCTCGCCTGGAAACTGCGCACCGACCCGCGCGTCGTCTCGATGGAGAAGACCAACATCCGCGACGTCACGCGCGCGGAGATCCCCGATCCCATCGACCTCGTCGTCTGCGATGCCTCGTTCGTCGGCCTGCGGCTCGTGTTGCCGGCCGCTCTCGCGCTCGCCGCCCCGGGGGCGCATCTCGCGGCCCTGATCAAGCCGCAGTTCGAGGTCGGCAAAGGCCGGGTCGGCAAGGGCGGCATCGTGCGTGAGCCCGAACTGCATGCTGAAGTCGTCGAGACGATCTCGTCGTGGCTGGCGGTGCAGAGCGGCTGGCAGGTGCTTGGCGTGACGGAGAGCCCGATCACCGGCGCCGAAGGCAACAAGGAATTCCTGATCGCGGCCGTCCTCAACGGCGCGCCAGCGTCACCCTGAATTTGTTGTTGTCGGCCAGCGTCTCGAACGACGCGAAGTGCGCCTTCAGCAGGGGCTCGTAGGGCAACCCGCGATTGGCGACCATGTAGAACCGGCCGCGCGGCTTCAGCGCCCGCGCTGCGACGGCGATGAAGCCTTGGCCCAGTGAGGGTTCGGCGGCGCGGCCCGCATGAAAGGGCGGGTTGCAGACGATGGCATCGTAGGTCGCGGGCGCTGCCTCGTTGATCAGATCGAGCCAGTGGAAAGTTGCGCGCGGGTCCGTGACGTTCGCCCGGCTCGCTTCGACGGCGCGGTACTCGGCGTCGATGCCGTCGATCTTCGTGACGGCGGGGCAGGTGGCGAGAACGTGCCGCGTAAGGAAGCCCCAGCCGCAGCCGAAATCGGCGACGTGTCCGAAAAGGTCGTGGGGCAGGTGTGTCGCGAGCATCGCCGAGCCGCCGTCGACATGATCCCACGAGAAGATACCGGGCTGGCTCTGCCACGAACCGTCGCCGACGGAATGCAGGGTCGTGAGTTTCTGCCAGTAGTCGGGGGGCGCGTGGCTTCCCTTCACGAACCAGAAGACGCGGCTATGGAACTTCGACAGCGAGTCGACGCCCCCGAAGGCCTTGCCTACATGCTTTTCCAGGCTGGCCGCGCCGTCATCGTTGGCACCGGCACAGACCAGCGTGCCGCCGGGCGCGAGAAGGGCCCAGCCGCGCGCGATGTTGGCGAAGTTCTCTTCCTTGTGCTTGGTCAGCAGCACGAGGCCGAGCCCGTGCCCGCCGCTCTCCAGCCGCGGCACGGCCTGCTTCAAACGCAGATAGACCGGCCGGAACGACTGCTCCGCGTCGATCTCCGCGAAGGGCGGATCCTCGGCGCGCAGGAAGAACGCCCGCCTTTCGGCGAGCGCTCCGGTCTCGAAGGCGTGGGCGAGGGCGCGTGTCGCCTGGCTCACGGAACGAGGACGGCTCGTCCCATGATCAGGCCCTTGCGCAGTTCCTGCAGCGTCGTGTCGGCCTCGTCGAGCGTGCGCTTGACCACCGGCACCGGCGTCACCTTGCCCGCGGTGACCAGGTCCATCATCTCCTTCATCTCGCCCGGGCTGCCGGTGACGGAGCCCACGATCTGGCAGCCGGTGAAGGCGAACATGGGCATCGGCAGTGAGAAGGTGCCGCCGAACAGGCCGACGACGATCAGCCGGCCGCCGCGGGCCAGTGCCTTGACGCCGAACTGCGCGGTGCTCTCGGCGCCGACGAAGTCGATCGCCGCGCCGACGCCGGTCCCGCCGGTCAGTTCGAAGACCTTCTTGCGGGCATCCTTGTCGCGCGGATCGATGGCGGCAACGGCGCCGTTTTCGAGCGCGAGCTTGCGCTTGTTCTCGTCGATGTCGGCCACGATCGGTGCATGTCCCAGCACCGACTGCGCGAACTTCACACCCATCAGGCCGACGCCGCCGGCGCCGATCACCAGGATGGGCTTGCCGGCATCCTCGCCGACCGCCTTCTTGACGGCGCTGAAGGCGGTGATGCCGGAGCAGGCATAGAGGCAGGCGAGCTCGGTCGGGATGTTGCCATAGGGATAGAGATACTTGGCGTCCGGGACGAGGACATGGTCGGCATAACCGCCATCCTTGTTGACGCCCAGCGCACGCGGAGTCGGGCAGAGATGCTCGCGGCCGTTGGCGCAGTACCAGCAGGAGCCGCAGCCGATCCACGGATAGACGACCGCCTTGTCGCCGACCTTGGCGCCCTTGGCGTTCGGACCCAGCGCCACGACCTCGCCCACGATCTCGTGGCCCATGGTGCGCGGCGGGTTCATGGTCTTCTGCGTCGACACCTTGTTGCCGCCGCCCATGTCGAAGAACCCTTCCCACAGGTGGACGTCGCTGTGGCAGACGCCGGCGGCCGTGACCTTGACCAGCACTTCGGCGCCCTGGGGCGCGGGATCGCTCTCCTCGACCTTCTGCAGGGGCTGGCCGAATTCGACGACCTTGTAGCTCTTCATTGGGACTCTCTCCGTTGCGAACCGGGCGGAGAATAGGCCGAAAGAAGCGCCGCGTCTGCGGTTTCGGCACCGCACTGGATGCCGTCTGGCGGCATAATTCAATATTTTCGAAAGTTTCGAAAATCCAGTTTACTTACGAGGATCGATCGGCGACGATCCCTCCAACGGCGTCAGAAAAGCAAACGTCGACGGAGGAAGCAGATGCGCGAGCGGATGGGCTCATGGCGGCGTCGCCATGTCTTGGCGGGATTGTTGGGCTCGACGGCTGTCCTGGCGGCTCCCGCCATTGGACGCGCTGCCCCCTCGGGCAAGCCGGTGCGGGTGGGCGGCACGCTTTCGCTGACCGGGTTCCTGGCGCAGACCGCGGTCATCCACAAGATCGCGTCGGAGATCATGGTCGAGGAGATCAACAGCCGCGACGGCTTCCTCGGCCGGCCTGTCGAATACGTGCTGCTCGACGACCAGTCCAAGCCGGACGTGGCGCGCAGCCTCTACGAGAAGCTGATCACCGTCGACAAGGTCGATCTGATTCAGGGCCCCTATGCGACGGCGCCGATCCTGGCGGCGATGGGCGTGGCCCAGCGGTACGGCAAGGTCATCATCCAGAGCAGCATGGGCATCCCCAAGCTGCAGACCTACGACATGGCGTTTCCGGCGACGCCCTTCGGGCCGGAACCTGACAAGACTTATCCCAATGTGATCCTCGATGCGATGGCGAGCCTGCCGACGCCGCCGAAGAGCATGGTGGTGCTCACCAGCAAGTTCCCGTCGGCGCAGTTCATGGCGCAGGGCATGAAGGTCGAGGCCGAGAAGCGCGGGGTGAAGGTGCCGCTCTTTCTCGAATACGAGGCGGGCAACCGTGACTTCGGCGCCATCGCCGCGCGCGTGAAGGAAGCCAATGCCGACTTCCTGTGGGTCGGGTCGCTGGGACTGGAGAGCAACCAGATCCTCGAAGCGCTGCGCAAGCTCGACTATACGCCGAAGGGCAGCTTCCATCTCTATCCCGCGCCGGGGCCGCTGGCGCTGTCG
>JAGNNA010000017.1 GCA_017990895.1 Reyranella sp. | reverse complement strand
CAAAGGCGGCTTCAGCGAGACCGACATCGACGATCTCACGCGCCTGGTCGACATGATGGGCGCAGTGACGGAGATGTACATCGAGGAGAGCGTCGCCCAGACCGTCGCCCAGACCTCCCTCGGCCGCCAGGTGGGCGACCGCATCCTGCACGGCATGATCCGCCGCGGCGATGGCGAGGAGATCCGGGCGGTCCTGTGGTTCTCCGACCTGCGCGACTTCACCGGTCTCAACGAGCGCCTGCCGCCCAACCAGGTGCTCGAACTGCTGAACAACTATTTCCAGCTGGTGGGCGACGCGCTCGCCAAGCATGGCGGCGAGATCCTGAAGTTCATCGGCGACGGCGTGATGGCCTATTTCCCGGCCGAGGACGCGCTGTTCATGCCGATGGTGACGGCCGCGGCGCTCGACGCCGCGCGCCAGCTGATCGACGATGCCGAGGCCGCCAACGAGGCGCGGGCGACGGGCGGCGCCGAACCGATCAAGTTCGGCATCGGGCTGCATGTCGGCACGGTGACCTTCGGCAACATCGGCACCGAGGACCGGCTCGACTTCACCGTCATCGGCTCCGCCGTCAACCGCGCCTCGCGGCTCGAGGGACTCACCAAGGCGCTGGGCGTCCGCGTCTGCGCCTCGGCCGAGTTCAACGCCGATTGCCCACGCCCGATGAAGTCGCTGGGCAAGCATCGCCTGCGCGGCGTCCGCGAGCCGGTCGAGATCTTCACGCTGCCGGATTGAATTGCTTCCCCACTCAGATGGGGAAGTGCCCCGTCTTACGGGGCGATGGGGTCATGGGCGTTGCAAGCATATGACCCCTCCGACGGCGCAAGGCGCCGCCACCTCCCCATTTGAATGGGGAGGAAAATGAAGAAAATCAGACCTTCGTCTTCCAGCCCTCGATCCAGGCGAGGGCTTCCTCGTCGGGCAGGGGCTGCTCGGAGGCGTCGATTTCGAGCCGGTCGCCGACCCTCATCGCGCCGCACAGTTCGAGGGCTTGGTCGACCTTCTTGCCGCCGCCGCAGAACGTGTCCTGATAGGTCATGTCGCCCAGCGCGATGACGCCGTAGCGATGACCCGACAGGTCGGGCCTGTCGCGCTGCAGCGCCTCGACCAGGGGCAGGATGTTGGTCGGGATGTCGCCCGAACCGTGGGTCGCGCAGACCGCGAGGAGCACGTCGTGCGCCTGCAGGTCGGCGGCGGTCGCCGCCTTGTCGGTGACGTCGACGGCGTGTCCGGCACTCGCCAGGACGGGCTGCAGCGCGTCGGCCACCATCTGGGCATTGCCCGACTCGGTGCCGACCAGGATGAGGATCGTGGCCATGCTCCCGGATACGGGACCGAATGCCGCGATGCGACGCGACCGGATGGCGCGGCCGATTCGGCCATGCCAGTCTTGCGGTCATGGATGAAACGCCCGTTCTGTCCGCCTTGGAGGGCGGCATACTGACCCTGACGCTCAACCGCCCGCAGCGGCTGAATGCCATGAGTCACCAGCTGATCGAAGTCATGAACGCCGAGTTGAAGCGCGCCCGCGATGACGATGCCGTTCGCGCCGTGCTGCTGACCGGGACCGGCCGCGGCTTCTGCGCCGGCGCCGACCTGGCCGGCGGGGGGCCCGGCGATGCCTCGTCCCAAGGCCCGCGCGACGTCGGCGCCGCCATGGACCGCATCTTCAATCCGATGATCCGGGCCATGCGCGACCTGCCCAAGCCCATCGTGGCGGCCGTCAACGGCGTAGCCGCGGGCGGGGGCGCCAACCTGGCGCTGGCCTGCGACATCGTCATCGCCGCTCGCTCGGCCCGCTTCGACCAGGCCTTTGTGCGCATCTCCCTGATCCCCGACCTGGGCGGCACCTGGTTCCTGCCCCGCACCGTGGGCGATGCTCGTGCGCGTGCTCTCGCGATGCTCGGGACCTCCGTCCCCGCCGAGGAGGCCGCGCGCATGGGCATGGTCTGGCAGGTCGTCGACGACGCCGCCCTGATGGAGGAGGCTGGCAAGATCGCGAAGAAGCTCGCCACCGGCCCGACCCGCTCCTATGCGGCGATCAAGGGCGCGATCAACGCCGCCGCCACCAACACGCTCGACCAGCAGCTCGATCTCGAGCGCGACTGCCAGCGTGAGCTCGGCAAGAGCGAGGACTTCAAGGAGGGCGTTGCTGCCTTCCTCGCCAAGCGCGCCCCCAATTTCACCGGCCGTTGAGAGATAGAGACAGATGACCTACGAGAAGATCCAGATCGCCAAGCAGGACGGTCTCGCCACCCTGACCCTGAATGCGCCGGACCGGCTGAACGCCGTGTCGCGCAAGATGATCGGCGAGCTGAAGCAGTGCTGGGAGGAACTCGCGGCCGACGCCTCGGTGCGTGCCGTGTTGCTGACCGGTGCGGGCCGCGGCTTCTGTGCCGGCGCCGATCTCGCCGATCCCGATCGCGCGAAAGGCAACACGTCGGACTCGGGCGAGGCGCTCGACAAGTTCTTCAATCCCGTGATCCGCCTGATGCGCAGCGTCCCCAAGCCGATCGTCGCCGCCGTCAATGGTCCGGCGGCCGGCGTCGGCATGAGCTTCGCGCTGGCCTCTGACATCGCCGTCGCGGGCAAGTCGGCTTCGTTCCTGCAGGCCTTTGCCCGCATCGGCCTGCTGCCCGACGGCGGCAGCACCTGGTTCCTGCCGCGCCTGGTGGGCGAGCAGCGGGCGCGGGCGCTGGCCATGCTGGCGCCGCAGATCACCGCCCAGCAGGCGAAGGACTGGGGCCTGATCTGGGACGTGGTCGAGGATGCCGACCTCATGAAGACGGCCGGCGACCTCGCGCGGCGCCTCGCGGACGGGCCGACCATGTCGCTCGCCCGCATCAAGGAGGCGATGAACCGCGCCAGCGGCAACACGCTCTCCCAGCAGCTCGACGTCGAGCGCGACTTCCAGCGCGAACTGGGCAAGAGCGAGGATTTCAAGGAAGGGGTCGCCGCCTTCCTCGCCAAGCGCAAGCCTGCCTTCAAGGGCAAGTAATAACGAGAAGAACCACGGGAGAGACGACCATGACGACGCCGTTCAAGGAGATCGCCTCGGGCCTCAAGTTCCCCGAGGGCCCGGTGGCCATGCCGGATGGCTCCGTCATCCTGGTCGAGATCGCGCGTGAGACGCTCACGCGCGTCACGCCGGACGGCAAGCAACACATCATCGCCAGGCTGGGCGGTGGTCCGAACGGCGCGGCGATGGGACCCGGCGGCAAGATCTACGTGACGAACAATGGCGGCTTCAACTGGATCGAGCGGCCCGACGGCCGCCTGTTTCCCGGCACGCAGCCGGCCTCGTACAAGGGCGGCTCGATCCAGGTGGTCGATCCGGAGACCGGCAAGTTCGAGACGCTGTACGACAGCTGCGACGGGCGGAAGCTGAACGGGCCGAACGACCTGGTGTTCGACGATGCTGGCGGCTTCTGGTTCACCGACCTGGGCAAGACGCGCGAGCACGACAACGATCGGGGTGCCGTCTATTACGCCAAGGCCGACGGCTCGAAGATCGAGCAGAAGGTTTTCCCGCTGGAGCGGCCCAACGGCTGCGGCCTCTCGCCCGACGGCAAGACGCTCTATGTCGTCGAAACCCCGACGGCACGCCTCTGGGCCTTCGAGCTTTCCTCGCCCGGGACCATCAAGGACGCCAACGGTCCTTACCGCGGCGAGAAGGGTCGCGTGATCGCGGGCCTCGGCGGCTACCAGATGTTCGACTCGCTGGCCGTCGATTCCGCCGGCCATGTCTGCGTCGCGACGCTGATCACGGGCGCCGTCTCCGACATCTCGCCCGACGGCCAGTCGGTGACGCAGTACAAGTTCCCCGACGCGATGGTCACCAACGTCTGCTTCGGCGGACCGGATCTGCGCACCGCCTACGCCACCCTCTCGATGACCGGCAAGCTCGTCAGCTTCGAATGGCCGCGTCCGGGCCTCAAGCTCGAATATCTGAACAAGTAACGCTGGGGGCGCGCCACTCCAGTGGCGCGCCCCCAGCGATGATCAGTCGGTCGGAACGGCGCCCTCGATCGCGGCAAGGGCCTTCTCTGCGTGGTCGGGATTGAGAGGGTCGAGAATATCGCCGTTCCAGTCGACGAGCTTGATCGGTGATTCCGGATCCCGCGACGCGTAGGTGTGCCGCACGATCTCGATGATCTCCAGGAGGTTGAGCGGCGCATAGAATCGCTTGCGGCCGTTGACCGTGATCTCCTGATTGAGCCGCTCCAGCAGCGAGATATGGATGGCCTCGCCGATCGTCGTGTCGCGACGATCGTAGGAGACGGCTTCCTGCCGCCAGCCGGGACTGGCGATCGGGCGGTTCGCCAGCGCGCGCCAGGCGAAGGGAAACAGTTTGTAGGCCAGCTTGCGCTCGTCGTGATGGCCGAGCAGCGAGCAGGCGGTATCGGTGTCGCGCCATTTGATCCTGGTCCGGTCGATGGGGAAGTCCGGACAATGGACTGCCAGCCGCTTCAGCATCCAGTCGAGCGCGACGTCGTCCAGCGACGCGAACTCGGGATCGTGGCGCCGCCGTTCGGCCGAGACGTACCCGCCGCCTATGTCGGCATGGGCGCCGGGAAACCAGACCTGCTCGATCTTGCCTTTCAGCTTCTTGAACCGGGGGCGGCGCCAGACGGCGGCGCTGAAGGGCCGGCGATGTTCGTCCACGGCCATTGCGTGCAGGTTCACCTCGGTGATCGACGAAAGCTCGACGTCGTGGAAACCGTACTTCTCGCGGTTGAGCCGGGAAAACCACCATTCGAACGGGACGCCGAGGGCGCCGACCGTGTCGAAGACGGCGAGGCATTTCACGCGCACTTCCGCGCGATCGTGCACCAGCCCGTCGAGCTGAACGCTGGCCGCCGGGATTCGGTCGGTGGGTGGCGTGCGATAATTGGCCCAGGCCAGCGCTTCGTTCTTCCGGCTGCAGTTTTCGCGGGTTAGCAGACCGGAGGCGCCGATATATCCCACCAGCGACCGCGCCGTGTAGGCGCCGCGCGAGAAGCCGAAGACGTAGAGGTCGCAACCCTTCTCGTAGTGATAGGACAGGAACCTGTAGGCACGTCGGATATTGTCGTGCAGGCCGATGCCCAGCACGCCGCCCTTGAACCTGTCGAAGGCGCCCGTGCCGACGCCGCGCTGGTACAGGACGATGTTCTCCTGCCCGTCGGTGACGTAGCCGTGGGTGAGCTTGCCCACCGTGGCGGCCGTCTCGGTCGACGTCTCCCGCAGCGTACGGACGATGAGATCCTCGAGCCGGACGATGTTGGTGTCGTTGTCGCCGGCCGCCGGATCGTTCCACGTGCCATCGAGCAGCAGGATGATGCGCTTCGTCCGGGACGCAGGCGGGCCTGCGGCCATCTCCGTCGTAGACATCGGTCGTCCCCCCGCAAGTCAGAGGGGAACTACACCATCAATCGCGCGACCGTGCCACATCGCCGCTCGATGTGGGTGCGCAAGTCACCCCTTGGTCTGCCCCCGTACCTCGCGGCTGGCCACGACCTTGCCGGTGGCATAGGCCTCGTGGTTGGCGTCGACTTCGGAGAGCTTGTAGCGGTAGTTCACCATCATCCCGTAGGACTGCTTGAACCCGTTGGCGCTGGTGTCGCCCAGCCAGTTCAGCCGCTCGACGATGGCGCCGTTGCCGAGATGGAAGTGCGCCACCCTGTCGAGCGCGCGGCCCTTGTCTGTGGCCGTGAGATAGACGGCGGCGAGCCGCGTCAGGATCGGGCGCAGCGCCTTGTCGATGGCGGGCACCTCCCACCAGTTCGGTCGGGCCAGAAGCTTGAGGACGGCCGCGGCGCCATGGGCATCGTCGATGACCGGCCCCAGCGAGGCGATCTCGCTCTGGGCCAGCGCGCCGTCGCCCTCGGTCTTGAACCGGTGCTCGACATGCTGGCGCAGGCCCGGGATCGGCGACAGGGTGGCGAAGTCCTTGATGTTGGGCAGGTCGCGCGAGAGCTGGTCGGCCACGCGCTTGATCAGGAAGTTGCCGAAGCTGATGCCGGCGAGGCCCTGCTGGCAGTTCGAGATCGAGTAGAAGATCGCCGTGTTGGCGCGCTTGGCGTCGTGCGTCTCGTCGCGCGCGTCGAGCAGGCGCTGCACGTTGCCCGCCATGCCGTCCACTAGAGCGACCTCGACGAAGATCAGCGGCTCGTCGGGCATGCGCGGGTGGAAGAAGGCGAAGCAGCGGCGGTCGGAATCGAGCCGGTTCTTGAGGTCGCGCCACGAGCGGATGGCATGGACGGCCTCGTAGGTCACGAGCTTTTCCAGAAGCGATGCGGGCGACCGCCAGTCGATGCGCACGAGGTCGAGGAAGGCCACGTCGAACCAGGCGCCGAGCAGCGAGCGCAGGTCCTCGCTCAGTGCCTTGGCCGCGCCATCACTGCGCCCGAGCGTCAGCAGTTCGGCCCGCAGGTCGACCACGAACTTGACACCCTGTGGCACGCCGACGAATTCACGCAGGAGGCGCACTGCCGGCGGCTCGAGCTCGCGGCGCAGGGTCCGGGCAGGGTCCTTGCCGGCCCGCCAATGGTCGACGGTCTTCATCGCCGCCTCGCGGGGCAGCCCATAGTCGCGCGCGAGAGTCAGCAGGAACTTCTTGCGGCCCGCCAGCGAGAGCGAAAGGTAGGCCTGTCCCAGCTCCGCCGCGCGGCCGCGCCGCGCCGTCTCGCCGCCCTTGCCTTCGAGGCAGGCGTCGATGCGGCTCTTCAGCCGGGGGATGTCGTCGTCGGGCAGATCGGGCCGGAGCGGCGCCCCTACCGCCTCGCGGGCGCCACGCGCGGTATCGACGAAAGCGGTGCGAAGTCGTTCGAGGGTACGGTCGACGGTATTGGAGAAGAGCAGGGCCATGGGCCGATTATGTCATAGCAAACGTGTCACTCCAGTGGCGTCACGTGAACGCCGCTTCACTCAGGACTGTTCCAGCACGCGCCACAGATACCAGCTCGCGACCGTGCGATAGGGGTGCCACTTCTCGCCGGCTTTCTCAAACGCTTTCGGCGACGGCAGCGTTCGCTTGCGGAAGGCCTTCGCATAGGCCTTGCGCAGACTGTAGTCGTCGAGCGGAAGGATGTCGGGGCGGCCAAGGCGGAACATCAGGAACATCTCGGCGCTCCAGCGGCCGATGCCGCGGACCTTCACGAGGCGTTCGATCAGTTCGGTATCGGGAATCGCCTGCGACTCCTCCAGCGTCGGCAATTCGCCGCTGTCGACGCGGCGGGCGAGATCCTGCACCGCCAGCACCTTGGCGCGCGACAGGCCGCAGCCGCGCAGATGCTCGTCCGGCGTCTTCAGGATGTGGCGCGGCGTGAAGCCGTCGGTCGCGCGCGGATAAAGGGCCTCTACCCGGCCGTAGATCGTGGCCGCCGCCTTGTTGGAAAGCTGCTGGTAGACGATGGCCTCGGCCAGCGAGCCGAACAGGCTGCGCGAGACCTTCAGCTGCATGCGGAACGGGCCGACCGTGTCGATAATCGCGGCCAGCGCCGGATCGGCGGCCTTGAGATGCGCGACGGCTTTCGCGGGTTTAAACGCAAATCCCGTCATCGTGCGGCGAACAGTGGGCCCGCGCCGACCTCGGGCGCACCCTCGATCTCCAGCATGCGGCGCTTGGTCGAGACACCGCCATTGGCCGAGAAGCCGCCCATCCTGCCGTCGGCGCCCAGCACGCGGTGGCAGGGCACAATGATGGCGACCGGGTTCTTGCCCAATGCCTGGCCAACCTCGCGCGATTCGTGCGGCACGCCGAGACGTTTGGCGATCTCGCCATAGGTCATGGTCCGGCCGGGCGGGATGGTGCGCGCCACTTCGTAGACCTTGCGGTGGAACTCGGGCGCAGCCTCGAGGTCGAGCGGGATATCGGCGAGATCGACGGCGTCGCCCGACAGGAGGGTCCGAACACGATCGAGCGCGCGCTGTACGCCGGCCGGCACGGCTTCGGCCTCGACGACACGGGGCCAGCGCCGCTTCACGCGGGCACGCGTCGCGGCGACGGTCGGCTCGGGTAGCTGAAGACCCACGATGCCGCGGCCGCTCCAGGCGATGGCGCAGGTTCCGATCGGCGTTTCGAACAGGGCAAATGCTTGGGCGCTCATCGCTGAACCTTCCGGCCTAACCGGTCATCCCGTCAAGTCGGGAGAACCCACAGGTAGCCGTCATCAAACTGGCACTGACAACCGCTAGCGTCGGGCGGTCGATATTGAGCCGGAGTCGTTGGGTTGATCCATCCGCGGGCTGAGAGCAATTCGCTTCTGAAGCAGGCGGTGCGCCGCCACAAGGTCATGTCCCGCGAAGGGATGCTGGAGAAGCTGTTCGAGCGGCTGTTCCGTGGCCTGGTCTACGCCCAGATCTGAGAAGATCCGGAGATCGACCTCGAGGCGATGGCGATGACACCGGATTGCCATGTCGTGGCGATCGCGTCGGGCGATTGCAACATCCTATCATATCTCACCGCCGATCCCGCGCGCATCACCGCCGTCGATCTCAGCCGGGCGCATGTCGCCCTGAACCGCCTGAAGCTTATCGCGGCGCAGCGTCTGCCGTCGTGGTCGGACTACTATCGTTTCTTCGGCGCCGCCAATTCCATGGCCAATCCGCGTGCCTACGACCTGCATATAGCGCCGCATCTCGATGCTGAGAGCCGGGCCTACTGGGAGGGCCGCAGCCTGCACCGTGGCGGGCGCCGTCGCATCTCGATCTTTGCGCAGAACGCGTATCGCCACGGCGTGCTCGGCCGCTTCATCGGCGCGGCGCACGTCGCCGCGCGCGCCTATGGCGTCGACTTCGGCAAGCTTCTCGCCGCCCGGACGATCGAGGAGCAGCAGCGCTTCTTCGACACGGCGCTGGCACCGCTGTTCGAGAAGCCGGCCGTGCGCTGGGCCACCTCGAACCGCCTGTCGCTCTACGGGCTCGGTATCCCACCCGCGCAGTACGAGGCGCTGGCCGGCGGCCGCGACATGGGCTCGGTGCTGCGCGACCGGGTCGAGCGGCTGGCCTGCGGGTTCAGCCTCGAGGAAAACTACTTCGCCTGGCAGGCATTTGGCCGCGGTTATGCGCGGGATGCTACCGGACCCCTGCCGCCCTATCTCCGGCAGGAGAACTTTGCCGCAGTGAAGCGCGGCGCCGAACGGGTCGAAGTGCTGAACCGCTCCGTGACCGACTATCTCGCGACCTGTCCCGCCGGCTCGCGCGACCGCTACGTGCTGCTCGACGCCCAGGATTGGATGACCGACGCCCAGCTCAACGCGCTGTGGAGCGAGATCACGCGCACGGCGCGGCCAAGCGCCCGCGTGATCTTCCGCACCGCCGCCGAACTCTCGCTGCTACCCGGCCGGGTCGCGCCCGAGCTGCTCGACCAGTGGCATTACGAGGCCGAAGCCTCATGCGCCTTCACCGCGCGCGACCGGTCGGCGATCTACGGCGGCTTCCATCTTTATGTGCTGAAGCCGTGAGCACGACCCTCGCCAATGCCGGTCTGATGGACCGCATCTACCGCCGTCAGCGCCACGTCTACGATCTCAGCCGCAAGTATTATCTGCTGGGACGCGACCGCCTGATCGAGGGTCTGGCGCCGCCGCCGGGCGGCCGCGTGCTGGAGATCGGGTGCGGCACGGCGCGCAACCTGATCGCGGTGGCGCATCGTCATCCCGACACGCCGCTGTTCGGCATCGACCTGTCGCTGGAGATGCTCGACACGGCGCGACGGCGGGTCGATCGGGAAGGACTTGGCGGGCGCATCCGCCTCGCCCATGCCGACGCCACGCGCTTCGATCCTGCGCTGCTGTTCGGTGTGCCGGGTTTCTCGCGGATATTCTTCTCCTACACGCTGTCAATGATCCCCGAATGGGAGAGGGCGCTGGCGCAGTCGGTCGTCTGGCTGCAGCCGCGCGGTGAGTTGCACCTCGTCGACTTCGGTGGTCAGGAACGGCTGCCGCGCTGGTTCCGGGGCGGCCTGCGCCAGTGGCTGGCGCTGTTCCACGTGATCCCGCGAGATGCGCTGGAGGCCGTCCTCGCGCGGCTTGCGGCCGACGTCGAGCTCCGCACCTTCGAGCGGCCGCATCTCGGCTACGCCCAATACGCCGTCTGCCGCCGCGCGGCCTAGTCCGCCATCCCCTCGAAGACATGGCGCCCCTGTGCCAGGGGCATCGCGCGGGGCATTGGCAACCGCCCGCGGCGGGTGCTAACCCGACAGCAACGATTGCCTGAGTTGGGAGTACCCAAGATGACCGAAGCCTTCATTTGCGATGCGATCCGTACCCCCGTCGGCCGCTACAATGGCGGCTTGGGCGCCATGCGTGTCGACGACCTGGCCGCCCATCCGATCAAGGCGCTGATGCAGCGCAATGCCAGCGTCGACTGGGGTTCTGTCGACGACGTCATCTATGGCTGCGTGAACCAGGCGGGCGAGGACAATCGCAACGTCGCCCGCATGGCGGGCCTGCTCGCGGGCCTCCCGGTCGAGGTGGCCGGCGCCACCGTCAACCGCCTCTGCGGCTCCGGCCTCGAAGCGGCGGGGCATGCCGCCCGTGCCGTGAAGCTCGGCGAGGCCGATCTGATGATCGCCGGCGGCGTCGAGGGCATGACCCGCTCGCCGTACGTCATGGGCAAGCCCGAAGGCGCCTTCGACCGCTCGATGAAGCTCGAGGACACGGTGCTGGGCTGGCGCTTCGTCAATCCGCGCATGAAGGCCGCCTATGGCGTCGACCCGATGGGCCAGACCGCCGAGAACGTCGCCACCGAGCACCAGATCAGCCGCACCGACCAGGACGCCTTCGCCTATCGCAGCCAGCGTCGCTGCAAGGCCGCCCAGGATCGCGGCTTCTTCGAGAAGGAGATCGTCAAGGTCTGCGTGAAGAAGGGCAAGATGGAGATCGTCGTCGAGAAGGACGAGCATCCGCGCGGCGACACCACGATGGAGACGCTGTCCAAGCTGCCGGCGGCCTTCCGCGACGGCGGCTCGGTGACGGCCGGCAACTCATCGGGCCTGAACGATGGCGCCTGCGCCATGATCATCGCTTCGGAAGCCGCCGCCCGCGCCAACGGCCTGACGCCGCGCGCGCGCATTCTCGGTGCGGTTTCCGCAGGCGTGCCGCCGCGCGTCATGGGCATCGGCCCGGTGCCGGCGACCCAGAAGCTGCTGGCCAAGCTCGGCATGACGATCGGCGACTTCGACACGATCGAGCTCAACGAGGCGTTCGCCGCCCAGGCGCTGGCCGTGCTGCGCCAGCTTGGCCTCAGCGACGATGCCGAGCACGTGAACCCGAATGGCGGCGCGATCGCGCTCGGCCATCCGCTGGGCGCCTCGGGCGGCCGCCTGATGATCACCGCGCTCAACCAGCTCGAGGCCACCGGTGGCAAGCGCGCACTCGCCACCATGTGCATCGGCGTCGGCCAGGGCATCGCCTTGGCGCTGGAGCGCGTTTAAGCCGGCTCAAGAGCGCTGCGCGAAGGCGCAGCGCTCAAGCTGTAGCATTCAGATTGATCCCCGCGCGGCGCATGTCGCTCATCATGCGTCTGCGGCTGTCGTCGAGATCGATGGCGGCGGCCGCCTCGACTACGACGGCGACGTCGAAGCCCGCCTGCCGCGCGTCGATGGCCGACCAGGCGACGCAGTAGTCGAGCGCCAGACCGCAGAAGACCAGCTTGGTGAATCCGCGCGCCTTCAGGTAGCCGTCGAGGCCGGTGCGGGTCATGCGGTCGTTCTCGCGGAACGCCGAGTAGGAATCGATGCCGGCGTGGAAACCCTTGCGCACGATCATCTGCGCCTTGGTGACCTCGAGGTCGGGATGGAAATCGGCGCCCGGCGAGCCCTGCACGCAATGGTCGGGCCACAGGACCTGCGGGCCGTAGGGGAATTGTACGGTCGAGAAGGGCTCCGCGTCCTGCCACGAACTGGCGAACGAGGCATGGCCCGGCGGATGCCAGTCCTGCGTCAGCACGACATGCTCGTGGCGGTTGATCAGGCGGTTGACCAGCGGGACGATGGCGTTGCCACCGGCGACGGCCAGCGCCCCGCCCTCGCAGAAATCGTTCTGCATGTCGACGACGATCAGGGCCTCGTTCGGCATCGATGCGCTCCGCTAGAGGGGTGGAATGTCGCCCAGTGCCTGGTCGCTCTCGAACGACGCGATCCAGGAGTCCAGGCTCTTGCTCTCGATGGCGCCGCGCAGCCCGCGCATCACGTCCTGGTAGTAGTGGAGATTGTGCCAGGTGAGCAGCATCGCGCCCAGGATCTCGTCGGCGCGGATGAGGTGATGCAGATAGGCGCGGCTGTGGTGCCTGCAGGCGGGGCAGCCGCACTGCTCGTCGATCGGCCGCGGATCGTCGCGATGGCGGGCATTGCGCATGTTGAGCTCGCCGCGCCGCGTGAAGGCCTGCGCCGTGCGGCCGGCGCGGGTGGGCATCACGCAGTCGAACATGTCGATGCCGCGCTTCACCGCGCCCACGATGTCGCCGGGGCGGCCGACGCCCATCAGGTAGCGCGGCTTGTCGGCCGGCAGCATGGGCACCGTGTAGTCGAGCGTGCAGAACATCAGTTCCTGGCCCTCGCCGACGGCCAGTCCGCCGATTGCGTAGCCGTCGAAGCCGATGTCGACCAGGGCCTTCGCGCTTTCCGCGCGCAGCGCGGGGAAGGTGCTGCCCTGCACGATGCCGAACAGGCCGTAGCCCGGCCGCTCGACGAAGGCGCGGCGGCCACGCTCGGCCCATTTCATGGACAGCCGCATCGAGAAGGCGGCTTCCGGCTCCTCGACCGGCCAACTCGTGCATTCGTCGAACGACATGGTGATGTCGGCGTCGAGCAGGCGCTGGATCTCGATCGAGCTTTCGGGCGTCAGGCGATGCTGCGAGCCGTCGATCGGCGAGCGGAAGGTGACGCCGTCGGCATCGAGCTTGCGCAACTCCTTGAGCGACATCACCTGGAAGCCGCCGGAATCGGTCAGGATCGGACCCGGCCAGTTCATGAACTTGTGCAGGCCGCCCAGTGCCGCCACGCGCTCCGCACCCGGCCGCAGCATCAGGTGGAAGGTGTTGCCCAGCACGATCTCCGCGCCGGTCTCGGCGACGGATTGCGGCAGCATCGCCTTCACCGTGCCAGCCGTACCGACCGGCATGAAGGCCGGCGTCTCGATCGTGCCATGCGCGGTCGTGATGCGGCCGCGGCGGGCCGCGCCGTCGCTGCCCAGCAGTTCGTAGGAAAGGCTCATCGGCGCAACAGACAACAATCGCCGTAGGAATAGAAGCGGTATCGCTCGCGCACGGCATGCTCGTAGGCCTGTTTCATGCGCTCCAGCCCGGCGAAGGCGGAGACCAGCATGAACAGGGTCGAGCGGGGCAGGTGGAAGTTCGTCAGCAGCAGGTCGACGGCGCGGAACTGGAAGCCCGGTGTGATGAAGATGTCGGTCTCGCCGCTCCACGGCTTGAGGGCGCCGTCATGCTCGCGGGCCACGGTTTCGAGCAGGCGCAGCGAGGTCGTGCCGATCGAGACGATCCGGCCACCCAGGATGCGCGTCGCCTCGATGGCGCGGGCGGTCGCCTCGGACACTTCGCCCCACTCGGCATGCATCGTGTGGGCGTCGGTGTCGTCGACCCGCACCGGCTGGAACGTGCCCGCGCCGACATGCAGCGTGACGCCCGCCGTCGAGATGCCGGCGTCGGCGAGGGCCGCCATCAGCTCGGGCGTGAAATGCAGACCCGCAGTAGGGGCGGCAACGGAACCGTCGTGCTTGGCGAACAGCGTCTGGTAGTCCTTCCGGTCCTGCGCGTCGGCGGTGCCGCCGCGAATGTAGGGAGGGAGAGGTACCGTGCCTTCCTGTTCGAGGGTGGTGAGAAAGGCGTGACCCTCCTGGTCGAAGGCCAGCACGAGCGAGCCGTCTTCTGCCTTCGACTCGACGCGCGCCCGCAGGCCCGGGAAGACCAGCGTATCGCCCGGCTTCAGCCGCTTGCCGGGACGCGCGAAGGAGCGCCAGCGCCTGTTTCCGAGGTCACGGATCAGCAGTGCCTCGACGGCTACGTCCTGGCGGATTCCCTGGCGCGGCCGAACGCCCTTCAGGCGCGCGGGGATGACCCTGGTGTCGTTGAAGACCAGCAGGTCGCCGCGCCGCAGCAGGCCCGGCAGGGACCGCACGGTGCGGTCGTGCAGGGTCTCGCCGGTGACGTCGAGCAGGCGCGCCGAGTCGCGCGGAGTGACGGGCCGCTGGGCGATCAACTCGTCCGGCAGCTCAAAATCGAAAAGATCGACACGCATCGTGGGAGGATCTGGCCTCGATCAGGTCTGGCCGATGTCCATGACCACGCCGTCGGTGTCGTCGGCAGGAGGCAGGGCATTCGGATCGGCCAGGGCCACGAAGCGATGCACGCCGTCGACGACCACCCGCTTCACCCGCGCCCGCGTCTCGAGGCAATGGAGGTGCGCCAGGGTCTCGCCAAAGGCGAAGACGATCTGGTTGTTGTCGAGATGGCGCGGGAACAGGACCGGCACCATGTCCCAGGCGGTCGCCCCCTCGGGACCCCGGGCGGCGATCGCCAGCTCCATGTCGTTCAGCCGCGCATCGTGATGGGCGACGAGCTGGTCGAGGCGCGTGTGCAGGCCGATGAACGGGAAACCGTGGCTCGGCAGGACCAGCGCGTCGGCGGGCAGGCGGCGGAAGCGCGAGAAACCGTCGAGGAACCAAGTCAGCGCGTCGGCCAGCGGCTCGTTGGGCCATACGCCGACATTGGTGCTGATCTTGGGCAGGACCTGGTCGCCGGCAATCATCACGTTGAGCTCGGGGCACCACAGCGAGGCATGCTCGGGTGCGTGGCCGCGGCCGACGATGACGTCCCAGCGGTGGCCGCCGATGATGATCGGATGCGCATGGATCATGCGCCGGTAGGAGGTCGGAAGCGGCACTACGCCCTTGGCATAGCCGCCCTTGTGGCGGTGGAAGTTGGGGATGCGATCGACCGGTACGCCGTTGCGTTTGACATGCTCGGCGCGGGTCTCCTCGCTCTCGACGAAGTCGTTGCGCGCGGCCTGGGCGCTCATGTACTCGCCCAGCGTCATGTAGAGCGGCGCATTCCACTTCTCGCACAGCCAGCCCGCGAGCCCGATATGGTCGGGATGGAGATGCGTGCCGATCACCCGCACCACCGGCTTGCCCTGGAGCTTTTCGGCGAAGATCTTCTCCCACAGGGTTCGCGTGTCCTGCGAATTGATCCCGGTGTCGACGATCGTCCAGCCGTCCTTCTCCTCGATCAGCCACAGGTTGATGTGGTTGAGCTGGAACGGCAGCGGCATGCGCAGCCAGTAGATGCCCGGTGCGACATTCTTGATGTCGCCGGGTTCCGGCACGTCGCCGCAGGGAAAACGAAGCTGGGCCAGCAGGCGCTGGGACTCGGAGAGGGCGTCAGGCATGAGTTTGAAACTAAAGCACTTTTCTCGCGCCGTCTGCCTAGGGCCAGCGCATGCCAGCCCTTCAGACTCATGTTCCTCTACCCCGATAGGGGGAGAGGCTAGGTGAGGGGGCTAGTCGAAGCGTTGGTGCGTAACCCCCTCACCCAACCTCTCCCCCTAGCGGTGGAGAGGAGTCTGATTAAGATTTAAGCGCCCGCCAGGCGATGTCCTTGCGGTAGAAGCCCTCGGGCCAGTCGATCAGGTCGATCGCGCGGTAGGCGCGGGCGCGGGCTTCCTCGACGGTGGGTGCCATGGCGCTGACGTTCAGGACGCGGCCGCCATTGGCCAGTATCTGGCCGTCCGGGCCGGCCTTGGTGCCGGCGTGGAAGATCTGCACGCCCTCCACCTTGGCAGCCTCGTCGAGACCCCGGATCTCGCTGCCCTTGGGGTAGGAATCGGGATAGCCCCTGGTCGCCATGATCACGGTGATGGCGGCGTCGGACGACCAACGCAGGTCGAGATGCTTCAACCCGCCCTCGGCGCAGGCCAGCAACGCCGGTACGAGGTCGGACTTCAGGCGCATCATCAGGACCTGGGTCTCGGGATCGCCGAAGCGGCAATTGTATTCGACCAGCCGCGGGCCCTTGGCGTCGATCATCAGGCCGGCGTAGAGCACGCCCTTGAACGGCGTGCCGGCCTTGGCCAGCGCCCGCACGGTCGGCAGAACGATCTCGTCCATCGTGCGCTGCTGCATGGCGGCGTCGAAGACCGGCGCGGGCGAGTAGGCACCCATGCCGCCGGTGTTCGGTCCCGTGTCGCCGTCGAAGGCGCGCTTGTGGTCCTGTGCGCCGACCAGCGGCAGGACATGCTCGCCGTCGGTCAGAGCGAAGAAGCTCGCTTCCTCGCCCTGCATGAATTCCTCGATCACCACCAAGGCGCCGGCCGCGCCGAAGCGATTGCCCGAGAGCATGTCGCGCACCGCCTCGATCGCCTGCTCGACCGTCTCGGCGATGATCACGCCCTTGCCGGCGGCGAGCCCGTCCGCCTTGATCACGATCGGCAGTGGCTGAGACCTGACATAGGCCTCGGCCGGTCCAATCTCGGTGAAGCGTTCGTAGGCGGCGGTCGGGATGTTGTTGGCGCGGCAGAGTTCCTTGGTGAAGCTCTTGGAGCCCTCGATGCGGGCGGCGGCTTTGGACGGGCCCCAGGCCTTGATCCCGGCCTCGGCGAAGGCGTCGGCCATGCCGGCCACCAGCGGCGCGTCGGGCGCGATCACCACGAAGTCGATCTTCAGGCGCTGCGCCAGCGCCACCTGGCCCGGAATGTCCTCGGCGCCGACGTTTTCGATGCATTCGGCAATCTGCGCGATGCCGGCATTGCCCGGCGCGCAGTACAGTTTCGTGCAGAGCGGCGAGGCTGAAATTGCCCAGCACAAAGCATGTTCGCGGCCGCCGCCGCCCACCACCAGGATTCGCATGGCGAGGCTTTGACCACAGTTTGCGCCGGGGGCACAAGCGGCTAGGTTCGGGCCCAGATGGATAACCTCGACGCCCCGGCTGCCTCCTCGAACGTCCCGGAATTCTCGGTTTCCGAGCTCTCCTTCGCCCTGAAGCGCGAGATCGAGACGGCGTTTCCGCGGGTACGGGTGCGCGGCGAGATCAGCCAGCCGTCGTTCCCGCGGTCGGGCCACTGCTACTTCCGGCTCAAGGACGAGAACGCCGTGATCGACGGCGTCTGCTGGAAGGGCTCGATTCCTCGGCTCGGCATAAGGATCGAGGAGGGGCTGGAGGTCATCGCGACCGGCAAGCTCACCACCTATGCCGGCTCGTCGCGTTACCAGATCATCGTCGACCGGCTGGAACTGGCCGGCGAAGGCGCGCTGCTCAAGCTGCTCGAGGACCGGCGCAAGAAGCTGCAGGCCGAGGGCCTGTTCGATGCCGAGCGCAAGCGCCCGCTGCCCTATCTGCCGCAGGTCGTGGGCGTGGTGACCTCGCCGTCGGGCGCCGTGATCCGCGACATCCTGCATCGCCTCAGCGACCGTTTCCCCTGCTACGTGCTGGTCTGGCCGGTGGCCGTGCAGGGCGAGAAGGCGGCGGGCGAGGTCGCCCGCGCCATTGCCGGCTTCAATGGATTCCCCGAGGACGGCCCCGTGCCGCGGCCCGACGTGCTGATCGTGGCGCGCGGCGGCGGATCGCTGGAGGATCTGTGGGCCTTCAACGAGGAGATCGTGGTGCGTGCCGCCGCGAACTCCGAAATCCCGCTGATCTCCGCCGTCGGCCACGAGACCGACACGACCCTGATCGACTTCGCTTCGGACCGGCGCGCGCCGACCCCGACCGCTGCCGCGGAAATGGCGGTGCCCGTGCGCGCCGACCTGATGACCGAGACTCTCGACTATGCCAAGCGCCTGGTTGGTGGCATGACACGCTTCCTGCGCGAGCAGTCGATGGAACTGGCAGGCCTCGCACGCGGCCTGGGCGATCCGCGCCGCCTGATCGAGGAGCGACAGCAGCGGGTCGATGTCAGCGGCGAGCGCCTGGCCTTGGCGACGCGCCAGCTGGTCGATCGCCGCGCGCATCAGCTTTCGGCCGCGCGTCTAGTGAGCCCGCAGGCGGTGATCGCCGCCAAGGAACAGGCGCTGGTGGCAGAAGGCCGCGCGCTCACTCGCGCCGTCGACCGCTTCAAGAGCGACGCGCTGCAGAAGTATGCGCGCGCCTTCGACCGGCTCGACCAGCTGGGCGACCGGTTGAAGCGCCACGGCAGCGATCTCCTGTTGAACGGCCAGCGCCAGGTAGACCAGGCGGGCAAGCTTCTGGAGAGCTACTCCTTTCACTCGGTGCTGAACCGCGGCTTCGCCCTGGTGCGCGACCAGGACGGCCAGCCCGTCCTCGCCGCCGCTGGCACGAGTGTGGGTCAGACGATCAGCATCGAATTCAACGATGGTCGCGTCGGCGCCCGCGTGACCGATGGTGCGGGCACGCCGAAACCTGTTGCGCCGCCGCCCGCTACACCGCGTCGTCGCGACAGCGGCACCGGCAATCAAGGGTCGTTGCTCTGACGCACGACCCTTGTTGAAATGAAAATTGTCATCCCGAGCGCAGCGAGGGACCTTTGAAGATCAAAGCAAAGGTCCCTCGGCTTCGCCTCGGGATGACAACGATTATGTTCCAAGGGGAGGGCGCCAATGACCGCTGAACCGCTGTCGGCCGAGACGATCAGGAACTTCCTGTATGCGAGCACGGCGACCGTATCGATGCAGATGCTGAAGCGTGGCTTCCGCAATGTGGCGGTGAATGGGGTGAAGCCGCTCAATCCGGCGGCGGCGCGGATCGTCGGGCCGGCCTATACGCTGCGCTACATCCCGAGCCGTGAGGACATCGACAAGGCGCCGAGCCCCAGCGATCCGCCGAACGCGCAGCGTACGGCGATCGAGGAATCGCCGGCGGGTTCGGTGCTGGTGATCGGCACCGAGGGCAACACGCGCTCCGGCACGCTGGGCGATATCCTGGCGTTACGCCTCAAGGTGCGCGGTCTGGCGGGCGTGCTGAGCGACGGCGCGATGCGCGACTCGCCGGTGATCGGCAAGTTCGACTTCCCGGTCTACTGCTCGGCCGCTGCCGCGCCGCCCAGCATGGTCAACCTGCGGCCCGTAGAGGTGCAGGTCCCGGTCGGCATCTGCGGCGTGCCGGTCTATCCGGGCGACGTCATCGTGGCCGACGAGGACGGCGCGATCGTCGTGCCCCGGCACCTCGCCGACGAGGTGGCGCGCGATTCGTTCGAGCAGGAGCGGCTGGAGAAGTTCGTCGCGATCCGGGTGGGACAGGGCCATCCAATCGCCGGCACCTATCCACCGAACGAGGAGACGAAGAAGCTCTATCAGGCGTGGATCAAGGCCGGTGAGCCGGCGGGCGGGTGAGGAGGTCAACCATGCGTGTTTCATCGATCGCCGTGCTGCTGATGCTCGGCCTCGGCGCCTGTGAAGGCTCGAACGTCGCGATGGCGCCGCCGGGCCAGGACATTGCGGGCAAGCAGTTCGCGCCGCCGCCGCCCGGCATGGGCGCCGTCTATTTCTTCAATCCGTCGACCGCGAGCCCGGTGCTCAACGTCACGGCCAACGGCCAGGAGATCGGGCGCCTTGGCACGCAGACCTGGATGCGCACGGAACTGGCCGCGGGCCCCTACACGATGCGTTGCCGCGGTGGTAGTTCCGCCAACGCGATCAACATGGAGATCGCGCCCGGCAACATCCGCTACGTCGACCTGCAGATGCTGCCTGGGCAGTATGTCTGTTCGATTCGCGAGACCGATCCCGGATCGGGTCAGTCGGCCATCATGAACGGCAGCCGCGCGGCGCAGTACTAGGCCTAGGCCGCGGGAATGCGCGCGATGACCTTGATCTCGAAGTCGAAGCCCGCGAGCCAGTTGACGCCGACCGCCGTCCAGTTCGGATAGGGCGCCTCCCCGATCTCCTTGCCGCGCACCCTCATCACCGTCTCGATTTGCGCCTTGGGGTCGGTGTGGAAGGAGGTGACGTCGACCACGTCGTCGAAGCTGCAGCCGGCGGCCGCCAGCACTGCCCGCAGGTTGGCGAAGGCGCGCCGGACCTGATCCTCGAAAACGGGCTCCGGCGATCCGTCGTCACGGCTGCCGACCTGGCCCGACACGAAGAGGAGATCGCCCGAGCGGATGGCCGGCGAATATTTGTGGGCGTCGTAGAGCGCATGCCGGCCGTTCGCCGGGAAGACCGCGTCGCGTTTGGCCATATGGCAACTCCTTCTGATGCTAACCGGGATGGTCGCCGTAGGGTCTGGTGATGAGTTCGAGCATGTGGCCGTCGGGATCCTCGAAGTAGATTCCACGGCCGCCATAGAGATGGTTGATCTCGCCGGGCCCGCTCTTGTTCGGATGGGCGAAGTAGGGGAGGCCGGCCTTCCGGATGCGTGCGAACGAGGCGTCGAATTCGGCATCGTCAACGAGGAAGGCGTAGTGCGTGGTGCTGGGATTCGGCGTGCCGATGAAATCGAGGGTGACGCCGTTCGACATCTGCACCGGGCGGAACGGGCCCCATTGCGGCCCGGCTTCGATGCCCAGGATGCCGGCCAGGAACTCGGCCGACGCATCCTTGTCCTTCACATGGACGATCAGGTGATTGAGGGCTGGTATGGAAGTCTCCTGCGGCTATCCTCAACGTAGGAAGGTCGCAGATGACTTCAACAGGTTACGCGCCGGTGAGCAGTGGGGCGATCAGCCGCCACCCTTCTCGCAGACGAAGGCCTTGAAGGTGATGATGTCGCTGGGGACGCCCTTCTTCTTGCAGTAGGCTTCGAATTCTTCTGGCGTCACTGGCACCATCTTGATGGCGTGACGGCGGCTGCGCCAATCGGACATGCGGCTCATCTCCTTGAGATGCCAATCGGCATAGGAGCTGAGCGGATAGTGCTTCACGGTGCGCTGAAGCACCTCATGATCGGATGCGGTCACCTTGGCGAAGTACTGGATGGCCATGACGGTCTGCCTTCAGAAATGCGGACGCCGCATCTACTCTTCCTCCGGGGCTGGCCGCAACCCACAATGAGCCGATCGCGGAATGCCACTAGGGCGCGGCGGCGTCGGGCAGGACGCGATGACGCAAGGGCTTCCATTGACTGTGGGGAATGATCTGCAGCGCGTTCACGAACTGTCGTGCGCAGCGTTCCCAGGTGAAGGTTTCTGCATGCCGGCGGCAGTCCTCGGGGTTGCGCGAGACGGCGGCGAGGCAGGCCGTGCGAAGATCCTCGTCGAGCGCTCCGACTCTCGGATCGATCACGACATCGAGCGGTCCGGGCACGGGATATCCGGCGACCGGAACGCCGGAGGCGAGCGCCTCGACCATCACGAGGCCGAACGTATCGGTGACGCTCGGGAAGACGAAACAATCTACCTGTGCATAGCGATACGAGAGCTGGTCGGCGTCGACCGAGCCGAAGAAGCGCGCATTCGCATAGCGGCGCTGCAGCGACTTGAGCTGCGGGCCGCCGCCGACGACCCACTTGCTGCCGGGCAGGTCGAGGCCGAGGAAGGCCTCGATGTTCTTCTCGACGGCGACGCGGCCGGCATAGAGCCAGATGGGGCGTGGATCGCCGGTATCCTCGTGCGGCTGCGGCCTGAACGCGGTGATGTCGACGCCTCGCGACCAGGGGACGAGGTTCCTGAAGCCGCGCGCGCCGAGTTCATCGCGGATCGCCGGCGACACGACCAGCACGCCGGCGGAAGGGGCGTGGAAGCGGCGCACGAGGGCGTAGCTCCACGAAAGCGGCAGCCGGATGCGAGCGCGGACATATTCGGGAAAGCGCGTATGATAGGCGGTGGTGAAGGGAATGCCGTTGCGGCAGCAGAAGCCCCGCGCCGCCCAGCCGAGCGGTCCCTCGGTGACGAGATGGATGGCATCGGGCGCGAACAGCTTCAGCATGTGGCTGAGGCGCGACGAGGGGAACAGCGACAACCTGATCTCGGGATAGGTGGGGCAGGGGAGGGTGCGGAAGCGATCGGGACCGAAAACCTCCACCTCGTGACCTTCGGCACGAAGGATGCGCGCGACGGTTTCGAGCGTGCGGACGACACCGTTTATCTGGGGTCGCCACGCGTCGGAAACGATGGCGATGCGCAAGCGTCTACTCCGCGGCAAGCTGAACGGGAGAAAAAGGCAGCCGCGACTCGCGGCGAGCCATCTCGTCTGCCCAGTGGACGATGCGCAGGCGGCCGTCGAAATCCTCGACGAGCGCCGTGCAGCTCTCGACCCAATCGCCGTCATTGCAATAGAGCACACCGTCGATCGTGCGCATCTCGGCGTGATGGATGTGACCGCACACGACGCCATCGACGCCGCGGCGTCGGGCCTCGCTCGCCACTGCGTTCTCGTAGTCATTGATGAACTGCACAGCATTCTTGACCCTGTGCTTCAAAAAGGCCGAGAGCGACCAGTAGGGCAGGCCGAGCTTGCGGCGGCCCCAGTTGAAGATCGTGTTGAGTCGCAGGGCCGCGGCATAGGCCCAGTCGCCGAGAATGGCGAGCCAGCGGGCGTAGCGTACGATGCCGTCGAACTGATCGCCGTGAATCACCAGCAGCCTGCGGCCGTCCGGCGTCTCGTGGATGACTTCGTCCTCGACTCGCACATCGCCGAAGGTGAGCTGGCAGTATTGCCGCGCCGCCTCGTCGTGGTTGCCGGGAATGTAGACCACGTTGGTGCCCTTGCGGGCCTTGCGCATGATCTTCTGCACTACGTCGTTGTGAGCCTGCGGCCAGTACCACCAGCGTTTTAGCCGCCAGCCGTCGACGATGTCTCCGACGAGGTAGAGATGCTCGCTCTCGTTCTTCCTCAGGAAGTCGAGTAGCAACTCGGCCTGGCAGCCGCGCGTGCCGAGATGGATGTCGGACAGGAAGATCGCCCTGTGGCGGGCAGGCTGGTGGCGCTCGTGGAGTGTCATGAGGAAGGCACGGTCATGTGGATAATGGTCGACCGACACAAAATATGTTGTGCACGATTGCAGGGTACGCACTGGATTGTGTATGGGAGCCGTTGCGTGGAGGTGTATCGGTTGTGACTGTTCGATGACATTCGCCTCGACCGCTGGCCCGGCGAAATCGGTGCTCCTCATCTTCAATCCGACGGCCGGCCGCCGACGCCGCGGCCTGGTCGATGCGGTCGTGTGCCGCGTCCGGGCGCAGGGCTGGACGGTCGACCTCGTGGAGACGGCGGCGCCGGGCGATGCGCGCCGCCATGCCGAAAAGTGCGATACCGGACGATACGGCGTGATCGCGGTCGCCGGCGGCGATGGCACGATCAACGAGGTGGTGAACGGCCTCGCTGCTCGTGCCTCCACGGCGCCGCCGCTCGCGCTCGTGCCGCTGGGCACCGCGAACGTGCTGGCGCACGAACTGGGATTGGGCTCGACGGCCACGGCGCTGGCCGAGGCGATCACCGCCAGACACGAAGTGCTGATGCATCCGGGCCAAGCCCATGGAGCCGGCCGTCCGCGCTGCTTCTCGTTGATGGCCGGCGCCGGGTTCGACGCCAAAGTAGTGGCGGGCGTGAGTTCGGGCCTGAAGCGCCGCTGGGGCAAGATCGCCTATGTCTGGCGTTCGCTGGTCGAGGCGAGGCGCTACCGGCCGGTGCGCTATGGCGTGGAGATCGACGGCGTCGCGCACGAGGCGGCGTCGGTGATCGTGACGCACGCCCGTCACTATGCCGGGCCCTATGTCGTAGCGCCGGCGGCGTCGCTCGACGCGCCGCTGCTGCATGTCTGCCTGTTCGAGCGCTGGGGCTGGATGCACGCGCTGCGTTTCGGGGCGGCCCTCGTGATGGGCGCGCTGCCGCGGACGCCCGGCTACCGCGTCGTGGCCGGGCGCGAGGTCAGAATCTCGGTCTTGAACGACGCCGGCGAAAGTCGTCGCCAGCCGGTCCAGATCGACGGCGACGACGCGCTGACCCTGCCCGTCTCGATCGGCCTCTCGACCGATGCCGTGCGCTTGTTGAAGCCGGCCTGACGGGACGGCCTACCTGACAGCCTGCAGGCGGCGCACCGATTCCTGGGTCGGGTGGCCGTCGGCCGGCAGGGCCTGCTGCTGCTGGAACAGGCGCAGCGCCGAGCGGGTCTTGGGGCCGAGCAGCCCATCGGCTTCGTCCTTGTAGAGGCCGAGGCGGGCGAGGCGCATCTGCATGTCGATGACGGTGTCGCGCGAGATCGGCGCATCGTCGGCCGGGGCCTGCTGCTGCACCGGCGGACCGCCGGCGATCTGGCGGGCCAGGATGCCGACCGACAGCGCGTAGAGCGTCGAGCGGTTCCAGTTCATCACCGCCTTGAAGTTCGGGTAGACGATGAAGGCCGGGCCACGAAAGCCGGCGGGCAGCAGGATCGAGGCGGCATCGTCCACGGCGGGCAGGGCGCCGCCGTTCATCTTCTTCACGCCCATCGCGGCCCACGCCTTCACCGGCTTCTCGACCGTGGTGTCGGCCTGGTCGAGCGGGAATCCCGCCGGCAGCATGACCTCTTCGCTGGACGGCAGGCCGAGCTTGAAGCCGACGCCGCGCAGGTAGTTGGAGGCCGACGCAAAGGCGTCGGGCAGGCTGTTCCAGATGTCGATCCGGCCGTTGCCGTCACGATCGACCGCCCAGCGCGTGAAGGTCGAGGGCATGAACTGCATGTTGCCCATGGCGCCGGCCCACGAGCCGCGCATCTGGTCGCTGGTCATGTGGTTGTTGTTGAGGATGCGCAGCGCCTGGACCGTCTCGTTGCCGAAGAACTCCTTGCGCTTGGTCATGCAGGCGAGCGTCGCGACCGAGCGCACGACGCGGAAGTCGCCCATGTAGGTACCGTAGTTCGTCTCGATGCCCCAGAAAGCCATCAGGTACTGGGCCGGGACGCCGTATTCGGCCTGCAGCTGGTCGAGCAGGGCGCGATGCTGCGCCAGTTTCTGCTGGCCCTTCTGGATCCGATCGAGCGAGACCGTGCCGCCGACATACTTGGCGTAGGTCAGCGAGAATTCGGGCTGGCGGTTGTCGAGGTCGACGACCTTCTGGTCGGGCGTCAGTCCCTGGAAGGCGCGGTCGATGACCGATGCCGGTACGCCCTGCTTCAGCGCATCGGCCTTGATGCCGGCCAGGCAGTCGCGGAAGCCGCCATCCTGTGCTTGTGCAGGCGCAGCCCCGAGGAAGGCGGGGCTGCAGAGAAGCGCCGTCGTTGCGGCGAGAATTCGTGCATTGGGCATGAGGGTCATGCCCGGCAGTTTATCACGAGCCGGCGACGGTCAGCCCTTCAATTCTCACCGTCGGGGCGTTGGTCGAGCTCTTGAATTCGAGGTCGTTCGCGGCCGTCATGTTGAGGAACATGTCCTTCAGATTGCCGGCGACGGTGATGCCGCTCACCGGCCAGGCGAGTTCGCCGTTCTCGATCCAGAATCCCGACGCGCCGCGGCTGTAGTCGCCGGTCACGCCGTTGACGCCGAAGCCGATCATGTCGGTGATGTAGAGGCCGCTCTTGATGTCGCCGAGCAGCTCCTTCACCGACAGCTTGCCCTTCTCGAGATAGAAATTCGAGGTCGTGGGCGAGGGCGGGCCGGAGACGCCGCGCGAGGCATGGCCGGTCGGTGCGAGGTTGAGCTGGCGCGCCGCCGCGAGGTCGAGCAGCCAGGTGGTCAGCACGCCGTCGTCGATCACCGCGCGGCGCGAGGTTGCAAGGCCCTCGGCATCGAACGGCCGGCTGCCGAGGCCGCGCTTGCGCAGCGGATTGTCGAGGATACGGATGCCCTCGGCGAACACGCGCTCGCCCATCCTGTCCTTGAGGAACGACGTGCCGCGCGCCACGGCGCGGCCGTTGATGGCGCCGGCGAGATGGCCGATCAGGCCGCCCGAGACACGGCGATCATAGATTACCGGCACCCGCGCGCTCTGTGCCTTGCGCGGATTGAGGCGGCGCACGACGAACTTGCCGGCATTGCGACCGACCTTGGCCGCCGCCATCAGATCCTCGAGATGGACGGCGCTGGTCCATTCGTAGTCGCGCTCCATGCCGGTGCCTTCGCCGCCCAGCACCGAGCAGGACAGCGAGAAGCCGCTGCGGCTGTAGCCGCCCGAGAAGCCGTTGCTGGCGGCCAGCATGACGGAGGTGCGGCCCCAGCCGGCCTCGGCGCCTTCCGAATTGGTCACGCCCTTCACGGCGCGCGCCGCATCCTCGGCCTCGCCGGCCATGGCCAGCAGCTTGCGGGCCGTCGGACGGGTCCTGTCGTCGAGGTCGAGGTCGGGCCACGAGCGGGCCAGCAGCTCTTCGGGGGCGAGGCCGCAGGTCGGGTCTTCCGGGACGGCGCGCGCCATGTCGACGGCGCGGCTCGCCAGTTCCCGCAACGAGGCGGGCGCAAAGTCGGTGGAGGAGACGAAGGCCTGGCGCCTGCGCACGAAGACGCGAAGACCGAGGTCGCGACCTTCGCTGCTCTCCAGTTTCTCGCGCTTGCCCAGCCGCTGCGCCACCGAGATCGACTCGCTGTTGACGTAGAGGGCGTCGGCCGCGTCGGCGCCGAATTCCTTCGCCCACTTTAGCAGGTCGTTGAGCAGATTGGCGTCGGGCGCGCCGGCCGGCCGGGTGTTGCGGGTGACCTTCGCGACGGCCTTGGCCACGCGCTTCGGCGCGGGCTTGCGCGCGATCTTCGAAACCGGCTTCACGACCTTCTTCGCGGCCGCTTTCTTCGGAGTGGCTTTCTTCGGCGGAGCCTTCTTCGGCGCGGCCTTCTTCACCACCTTCCGGGTGGCGGGCTTCGCCGACTTCTTCGCAGCCGGCTTCTTCGGGGAGGATTTGGGGGCGGTCTTCTTCGCTTTGGCCATGGGGCCGTTCTACGCGCTATCGGCCCGTGTCGTCGAGATAGTAGGAGGAGAACAAAACGCCGGTCGCAGCGATGCCGAG
>JAGNNA010000270.1 GCA_017990895.1 Reyranella sp. | reverse complement strand
TTCGGAAACTGTTCCTCGGCATAGCCCAGCCTGCCGACCAACATTGCGATGGCAGAAAGCCATTTGTGTCCCAACTTCGTGTCATCGAGCCATAGGATCGTAGCCTTGCGCTCCTGCACGCCACCCTCGGTTCTCAGGTATTCATGAGCGACATCCAGGGTAAGCTCCGTGGTCGGTTCGCACTCGGCGAGCGAAGGTTGCTGGCACCAAGGCACGCGCTTCAGGCCCAATCGTGCGCTTTGTTCGGGCACGAAGCCTTTCGATGCGAGACCGGCCAGCACCGCATACCGAATCCGCCGGCGCTGCTCCTCGCCGCCAACGAAGCTCGAACCGGGCATCGGCACGATGACGAGGAAGTCGGAGTTTTTCAGGGGCTCGTCATATTTGCTGGCGCACTGGGCGGGGCGCGGCTCGCCTGAACACTGCTTCCTGGCCACGTCTTTGTGCCGAACGACCGCTGCCAGCGGATCTTCCCAGAGCCGCGCCTCGACCGGCGGCGGCTGCAGCGAGCGTTCCTGCGCCGACTCTCCTTCGCCCAGCCGCAGCAAGTCGAACGCATGCTGGCTCAGCAGGGCCGTGGAAAAGAGGATCGCCAGCACGCCCATGGCTGCCACGGGCAGAGAGGCGCCACGATCTCCGGCCACTTCCGGTTACCGCCCGCGGTCGAGTTCGCGCGTCACGGCGCGGCCGCCATGGCGAGAGCGGCGTCGAGCATTCTGTTGGTCCGGTTGGTCCAGCCGGCGCCGAACGTACCGAAGTCGGCGAGACCGCGGTAGAAATCCAGCCGCTTGGCCGAAAATTCGCGGATGATCTTGTCGGGTGCGCAGGCATTCAGGCCGTTCAGCGTCACCGGCCCGATCGAACCGTCCTGCTCGACACCGAGCACTTCCTGTAGAATTTTCGCCGAACGGGCAGGGCCGGCGTTGACGCCCAAATCGAAGACCAGGAGGTCGACACCCTTCGGCAGGTCGTCGCAGCGCAGCACGTTCCAGTATCGAGATCGATAGATCTCCTTGGCTTCTTCTACCTGGAGATCGCGCACGTGATCCGCGGTGACCGTTGCGCCGGGGTCGCGACTGCGCCGCCATTCCGCGAGCGTAGCCAGGGTGATCCCGTAATTGGTCGCGCCGCCGCGGTCGCGGGGATCGTTGGAGAATCCGCCTTCCGCGCCGAGGACCAGCGTCAGGCAGGCATCGAATGTCGCGCCCCTGGAAGGCGGCGGTGCCGCCGGTTCTGCCGGCCGCTGTCGGGCCCCCTCGTTGGCGCGGACCTGACGGGCGACGATGTCGATCTGCCGCGATGCCTGCTCGGCCTGCACCACCTGCATGCGCTGGGTGTTGGTGTCCTTGTCGCGAGAGCCCTGGGACGACCCGAGCCAGTAACTGATCACGGTCGAGAAGCCCGCGACGAGCGCACCGATGCAGATGTTGATCAGTTCCGAATAGCGCGCTTCCTTCGGCGGTTCGAAGAACAGCATCATGAGAAGCGCGCTGGCGAAGAAGAGCGTGACGACGATGGATACGACTGCCGGCGCCCATTGCAAGGGACTGCCGGTCTTTACCAGATCCATCTGCAGGGAACGGGCGCCGGCGGTCTGCTCGAGCGCCATCTTGACCTGGGCTTGCTGCTCGGTGAACTGCTGCTCGCGAAGAATCCTGTCGGCATCGAGTTGCGCCCGCAGGACCTCGAGCGTGTGCTGCCTCTGCGCGGCTTCGGACTGAAGCTGCGCCGTCCGCGCAGCCGCTTCTCGCTCGTTCTGAAGGCGGGTCTCTTCCAGCGCGATCGCCGCCAGCTTCTCGCGCAGAGCCGCGGCAATGGCGGGGTCGGCTTCGATCTGGCGCTGCACCTGCACGGGATCCGTTGTGCCGGTCGTCGCCGTGATCGCCTTCTCAACCGCGCTGGCGATCTTTTCGGCCTTGTCCCCGGCCAGGAGCTTGATGAGGTCCGGGATTACGGCGGTGGCAATCGCGACGAGTGGTAGCATCTTGTCTCCCCATGCAAGAACAATCGCCCGCCATTCATGGGCAGAACCCACACTGACGGTTGCAAACGCATAGAGGGATGAAGTCCTTTTGTGTGCACGCTAGTTGCAAGACGTGGCTCGATACAACAGCGAAATCTGCATATGTAACGCATGGTTTCTGCGGGAATGCCCGACGGTGCTCAGGCGCCAGCCAGCACGGCCGGTGCGGTCCCTGCCACCCCTGCCGCGACGTCGCCGAGTTTCACGGTCTGAAGTGTGGTGGCCTTCGGATCGGCGCGAGTGAAGTCGTACTTCTGGACGATCGTCGCACCCTGGACGGACACGCCGCTCACCAGGAGATCGGCACCCGTCGTGGTGCTGGTCGTTGCCACTTGAACGCCGGCCTTGCCCTCGAAGGCGATGAAGGAGGCGATCTCGCGGAATTCCGCTCCATGCCCGTGATGGACCGGGCTGTGCAGGTACATGGCAGGTCCGCCGTCGAGCGCCGATCCGCTGGAATAGATCTTCACCTGCGCCTCGTCGGCCAGCCGGCCGACGACGATCCGCTTGGCTCCGCCGAGCGTGCCGGCCAGCCAGCCGGTCGCCAGCGAGACGCCGCCTCGATAGTCGTCACCGAACGGCCTGAAGCTGGCGGTCATCCCCGGTTGCGGCGACGCGATGGGCGAATCACCGATCTGCTGCAGCAGCGGGAAGACGAAGACCTTCACTTCGGCCGTGCTGCCGGGACCGGGCGCCGTGACGATGCTGTTGCGGCCGGTCGAGAAGTCGACGAAGCCGGTGGCGAGACTGACACCTGACGAGTCGCCGGCATGGGGCGCGAACGAGATGAAGAGCGGCGGGGCGGTGCCGGGCCTCGGCAGCTTCGCGCCATAGACCTTGATCTCGCTTGCGATGCCGGGGCCCGACCCGACGATGATGTTGTCCGACGTTGCGCCGTCGATCTGCGCGGCAGCAACGCTGACGCCGCCGCGCGCATCGGCACCGAAGGCCTGGAAGCGTGCCAGCTCGGCCGAGAAAGCTGGTTTGCCCGGCTTTGCGGCGCCCGCGTAGGCGACGACTTCCGGCGCATGGTCCTTGCCGGCACCGACCAGGAGGTCCAGGACCCCGTCGCCGTCGAGATCTCCCAGCGCGACGCTGACGCCGCCCTCGTATCCAGGGAACGGCGTGACGGTGGCCAGCAGCCTGTCGCCGTTGGCGTCGAGGACCCGCACGGTGGTCGGCTTGCCGGCGCCGCCCGGCACCACGACGGCGTAGGCCGAGACGGCGGGGATCACGTTGACCAGCGCCATCAGCCCGTTGTCCTCGTGGTTGAGGCGGTGGCAGTGCATCACATAGAGGCCGATGAAGTCGTCGAAGCGGGTACGCATCGCCATCAAGCCCGGCTGCACGACGGTCTCGTCCGGCATCATCACGGGCGCCGGCACGTTGGCGTTGTCGACGAAGAATTTGTCGGGGCCGGTTCGTAGGCCGGTGGTCGGATCGTGATAGGCCGTCACCTGGAAGTCGTTGACGTGCACATGGATCGGGTGCTCGTCGTTGTTGTGATTGAGGAACTGCCACTCCTCGATGGAGTTCAGCCGGGCTTGGATCAGCGGCATGTTGGGGAAGGCGGCACCGTCGAAGGCATAGGTGAAGGACTTGGCATCCGACTTGGTCACGAGGTCGTTCAGGAAGCCGCCCCTGATCATGATCTTGCGTGTGACGTCGGGCTTTGCTTGCGACAGGTCGGCGAACGGCGTGCGGCCGCCCAGTTTCTGGCCCTTGGGAAACGGCACCGTCACGCCCGCGGTGGCGCCCTGCGGCGCCGTCGCGCGCGCCAGAACCTGGGTTGGAAACACAAAGAAGCCGTCGGCATAGCTGATCGCCGAGGGCAGTACGGTGAGGCTGCCCAGAACCGCCGGCGGCTTGTCGGTGCCGTCGTTGGTGTAGAGGATTCCCGGCATGGTCATCGTCCGGGCGCCGCCGCCGCGGTCGGGCATCTCCAGGACGAGATCGCCACGGGCCGGCATCGTCACGGCGATGGCGAATCGGCTGGCCGGCGGGATCAGCAGCCGCGTGCCATTGTGGGTCGGCGGATGTTCGACGGCGCCGTAGGGCTCGCCATCCTGGCCGACGATGGCGATCGGCGGATGCCGGCCGGTCGCCGTCTCGGTGAGTTGCACGTTGATGTAGGCGATGTCGCTCACGTTGGAGAGCACCCAGATTTCCGTCTCGCCGGGCTTGCTGCGGATGACCGGCTGGAACTGGCCGTTCACCGTGAACTGCATGTCGCGCTTGTCGTCCGGCAGGGCGGGATCGGCCAGCATGTCCAGGTCGGTTCGCCCGTCCGCCGCCGTGAAGCTCATCAGGTTCGTCGGAATGTACTGGAACGCGCCCCGCCGGTTGTTGATCGAGAGCGGGCCTGCGTACCAGACCGTCGCGTATCTCGTGCCCTTGTCGGTCTGATCGAAATTGACCGGCGTCATGAGCGGACGATAGGTGCCCTTGGCGAGCTCGCCGTCCTTCGGCGGCGTGATCGTGCTGACGAATTGCGGCCAGTAGGGATTGTTGAGCTGCGCGCTGCCGCCGGCCCGGTCGAAAACGTAATTGTACTGCAGCATCATGTTGCGCACCGGGATGCGCTTCTCGGCGACGACCGGCAGGCCGCCGTCGAGCTGGCCGATCGACAGCAAACCGACCATGCCGAAATAGACATGCGCCGTCGTCAGCATGTGCAGGTGGCTGTGATACCAGTAGGCGCCCTGCGGATGGTCCTTCGGGATGTCGTAGGTGTAGGTGTTCGACGTGCCCGCGGGCATGTGCAGCATCACATTGTCCGCATTGCCCTTGGGGCTGACATGCAGGCCGTGCGTGTGCAGGTTGACCGGCGATTCCCGGAGCCGCTCGGGATAGAGCGGCACGGTCTTGCCGACCGCGGTATAGGCCGGATCGTAGAAGTCCCGGATGGTGAGGCCGCTCAGGCCGTTCTCGAAATGGATGACCAGCCGCTCGCCGGGAAAGACCTGCAGCGTCGGCGCGGGATAGAGGTTCCGGCCCTCCTTGCGCCCGTCGGAGGCCGCCCCCCGCACGAGCTGATAGTTGAGCAGCAGGAAATTCTTCACCGGCTTTGCCACGGTGTCGAGGTTCACCTCACCCTGGCGTGCGGTGAGGCGGACCTCGAGGACGCCCTCCTTCGAGGTGAGCGTAACGGGTTCGCGAAGCTCCGGCCGCGATGAGGGCCTGGCGGCGGTGGTTTGAGCGAGCGCAGGGGATACCGTCCCCCCCAGCATCGACACGGCCGCACCCGCGCCGACCAGAAGTCCGCGCCTCTTCAAATTGTTCATCGAACTCCCCCTGCCGGCGATGCTAGGTCGCCCGGCGGGAGTCGGCAATGACACGAACCGGAACGACCTGCTAGGCGGTCGTCGCCTGCAGGGGCTTGGTTTCGCCCAGGTCGTAGGGCGGCTTGGCCATTTCCTTGGGCGAGAGCGTGAAGAACTCGACGCCGGTCTCGGTGATGCCGACCGAGTGCTCGAACTGGGCCGAGAGCTGCTTGTCGCGGGTCACCGCGGTCCAGCCGTCGCTCAGCACCTTCACCTGCCAGGTGCCGGCATTCACCATCGGTTCGACGGTGAAGAACATGCCGGGCTTGAGCACCGGGCCGGTTCCCTTCTTGCCGTAGTGCAGGATGTTCGGCGCGTCGTGGAAGATGCGGCCGAGACCGTGGCCCGAGAAGTCGCGCACGACGGAGAAGCGCTGCGCCTCGACATAGGACTGGATGGCAAAGCCGATGTCGCCGACATGGCCGCCGGGCTTGGCCGCCGCGATGCCGCGCATCATCGCTTCGTAGGTGATGTCGCACAGGCGCTTGGCCTTCACGCCGACGTCGCCGGCGTAAAACATGCGGCTAGTGTCGCCGTACCAGCCGTCGAGGATGACGGTGACGTCGATGTTGACGATGTCGCCGCTCTGCAGCCGCTTGTCCGACGGGATGCCGTGGCAGACCACGTGATTGATCGAGGTGCAGATCGACTTGGGGAACCCGCGATAGTTCAGCGGGGCGGGGATCGCCTTGTGATCGAGGATGAACTCGTGGCAGAGCCGGTCGAGCTCATCCGTCGTGACGCCCGGCTGGACGTACGGCGTGATGAAATCCAAGGTCTCGGCGGCCAGCCGGCCGGCCTTGCGCATGCCGGCGAAGCCTTCGGGTCCGTGCAGCTTGATGGTGCGCTCGTCGCGGCGCCAATAGTCGGCGCTGTCGTCGACGAACTCGCGTGAATTGGTCATGCGCCCTATTTGGCATGCGATACGGGCGGTAACAAGGCCGGCACGACCGCTTGGCCGGCTGCTTTGCGTCCGCTACGGTCCTGAAACCAAACGATAATTACGCAGGCCTCGCATGTCAGACCCGGCAAAAATCGTCACCGCCTGCATCCTCGTCATCGGCAACGAGATCCTGAGCGGCCGGACCCGCGATTCCAACATTCAGTATCTCGCCACCGAACTCGGCAAGCTCGGTGTCCGGGTCATGGAGGCCCGGGTCATTCCCGACATCGAGGCGACCGTGGTGGCGACCCTGAACGAGGTGCGCGCCAGGTTCGACTACGTCTTCACCACCGGCGGGATCGGCCCGACCCACGACGACATCACCGCCGACTGCATCGCCAAGGCGTTCGGCGTGGGGATTTCCGAGCATCCCGAGGCGGTGGCGCGCATGACCCGGCATTATGGCGACCCGGCGCTCTTCACCCCGGCGCGGCGGCGCATGGCGCGGGTCCCGCATGGCGGCGTCCTGGTCGACAATCCCGTGTCGGTGGCGCCCGGCTTCCAGATGGAGAACGTCTTCACCTTCGCCGGCATCCCCAAGGTCGCCGAGGCGATGTTCCAGTCGATGAAGCACCGGCTGGTCGGCGGCACGCCCGTGCTCTCACGCACCGTGCGGACCAACCTGCCCGAAGGCATCATTGCCGAGCCGCTGGGTGCGCTGCAGAAGCGCTATGAGGACGTCGACATCGGCTCGTACCCGGCCTTCCGCAACGGCAAGCCCAGCGTCTCGCTGGTCCTGCGCGGCACGGATGATGCAAGGCTGGTCGCAGCGGTGGCCGAGCTGATGGCGACC
>JAGNNA010000269.1 GCA_017990895.1 Reyranella sp. | reverse complement strand
CGGATCGCCATGCGCTGGACCATGGTGGGATTCTTCGGCCGCGCCATGAACTTGAACCGGACGATCAGCGAATTGTCCTTGATGTCGACCACGACCTGCATCTTGAGCGGCTGCAGCAGGATGGGTTTGAACTGCGGCTCCTCCATCAGCTGGAGGCCGATCTTCTTCACCGTCTTGCGCAGCAGCTCGACATCCGTACCGTTGGCGAAGGCGATGTTGAACTTCACCACCGTCCAGTCGCGGCTGAAGTTGGTGATGTGGGCAATCTGCCCGAACGGCACAATGTTGAGCTGACCGTTCTGGTGGCGCAGCTTCAGCGAGCGCACGCTGAACCCCTCGACCGTGCCCTTTACCTTGCTGCAGTCGACATATTCGCCGATGCGGAACGAGTCTTCGGCAAGAAAGAAGACGCCCGACACAATGTCCCGCACCAGCGACTGGCTGCCGAAGGAAACGGCCAGGCCCAACACCGAAGCGCCGGCGATCAGCGGCGTGATGTTGACGCCCAGCTCCGCCAGCACCAGCAGGCCGCCGATGACGGCAATGGTGGCGCCCGCAACGACGCGCAGCAACGGCATCAGGGTGCGCAAACGAGAGGCGGCGACCTGGACTTCTTCTTCAGAGTCCCCCGAGACGTCGGCCGACGGCAGCGGATTGGCCGCAATGTAGGAGTCCATGCGGTACTTCAGGAACCGCCACCCGGCATAGATCGCGACCGCGGTGATCGCCGCGACCTTGGCGCCCCGGTCGTGCACAACCCATTCGTCGGCCGTCGCCGCAGCCAGCACCCGAACCATGAGCGCTTCGGCGATCAGGATCGCCACGTAGAGCCGAACCAGCAGCCGCACGCAGTCGGCCACCACGTCGCCCGCCATCGGCAGCTCGGAGACGATGTGCCGCGTAATCCGGTGCATCAGCGTTTCGAAGAGCAACAGGGCGATCAGCGCCGATTCGATGACGGCCAGGCCTCGCGCGGCGGTGCCGCTTTCCGTCAGCGCGGCATAGACCGAGGCCGCGCCCAGGAGCACGTAGAAGGCGAGACCGCCCATCCACCAGTTGCGAGCCGCATCGAGCTTGAGCTGGCGGCTGAAACCGGTCGGCGGAACCATTGCCGTCAACCAGGCGGCCATATCGAAGCGCCAGCGCCAGACGACCATGACCAGCAGAACTGCGATCACCGGCACGTACAGGATGATGGCGGCGCTGATCATCTCGCGGTTCGCGCCCATCGCCTCGAGGGCGCGCGCCGCGAGACTGCCCAGCAGCGGCAACAGGACCACGAGGTCAAGCGCGACCAGCAGGCGGTGTGCCGTGCCGTCATCGACCGGGGCGATGCGGCCCTCCGCCAGGTTGGGGCGCAGGAAGGCACGGAACACGAGGTTGAAGGCCCGCCAGTAGACGAGCGCATGCAGCACCATCTGCCCGAGCTGCGAGCCAAGGCTCTCCGACGGGCCGAGAAAACCCAGGACCAGGCGGCCCGCAACAGCCAGTGCCACCAGCGACAGCGCGTCGAGCAGCAGCGCGCGGAAGAAAGCGTGCAGAGGCGTCTTGCTGGCCAGGCGGTCGAAGGCGCTGACCCGGGCGCGGCTCAGGATCAGACGGGCAATGAATTCGGCGCAGAGGCCCGCCACGACGATGCCGACCAGAAGCAGCGCCGTGCGCCCCCCAATCATCTGTGGAAGGGCGAGGAGAAGCGCACCGAGTGAGGGAAGTTGCGCGACGGTTAACTCGAAGCGCTCGGTCATCAGCAGCAGGAAGCCGGCCGCCGCGCTGTGGCCGCCTGTCACCGTCTGGGCGGCCCCTGGAAGCGCCCAGATGGCGGCAAGTCCGCCAATGGCCACGGCACCGCCCCGGCTTGACCGCTTCATCGATTTTCCCCCAAAGAATATCCTCCCGAACCTAAGGCAATTGGCGCCAAGCCGCCAGACGACACGACAGGAGAGACGCCCCAATGCTCGGACTCATGCAGAATCGCCCGCTTCTGATTTCGCAGCTCATCGAGCATGCCGCCCTAAACCACGGCGACACCGAGATCGTCTCCCGCACCGTCGAAGGCCCGATCCACCGCTACACCTACCGCGATGCGAACAAGCGCGCGAAGAAGGTCGCCGAGGCGCTACTCCGCCTTGGAATCAAGGTCGGCGACCGGATCGGCACGCTGGCCTGGAACGGGTACCGGCACTTCGAGCTCTACTACGGCATCTCCGGCATGGGTGCGGTCTGCCACACGATCAACCCGCGCCTGTTCCCCGAGCAGATCGTCTACATCGTCAATCACGCCGAGGATCAGCTCCTCTTCGTCGACCTGAACCTGCTGCCGGCCGTCGAGAAGCTGCTGCCGCAGATGAAGGGCGTCCGCCACGTGGTCGCGATGACCGACCGCGCCCATCTGCCCAAGGACTGCAATATCCCCAACCTGCTGGTCTACGAGGAGCTCATCGCCGACGAGCCCGGTACCTACGAGTGGCCAGAGTTCGACGAGCGCACCGCCTCGTCGCTCTGCTACACGTCAGGCACGACGGGCAACCCCAAGGGCGTGCTCTATCACCACCGCTCGACCATCCTGCACGCCTATGGCGCGGCGCTGCCCGACACGCTGAACCTGTCGGCCCGCTCGGTGGTGCTCCCCGTGGTGCCGATGTTCCACGTCAATGCCTGGGGCCTGCCTTACTCCGCCGCCCTGGTCGGCGCCAAGCTGGTCTTCCCCGGCGTCGCGCTCGACGGCGCCAGCCTGCACGAGCTGTTCGAGAAGGAGCGCGTCACCTTCACCGCCGGCGTGCCGACCGTGTGGCTTGCGCTGCTGAACCACATGAAGGCCAACAACCTCAAGCTTTCGACCGTGAAGTATGCCGTGATCGGCGGCTCGGCCGCCCCGCCCGCCATGATCGAAACCTTCGACAAGGAGTTCGGCGTCGAGGTGCTACATGCTTGGGGCATGAGCGAGATGAGCCCGCTGGGCACGGTCAACCATCCCAAGGAAAAGCATCTCGGCTTCTCGGCCGCCGACCTGCTGCAGGTCCGCCTGAAGCAGGGCCGCCCGCCCTACGGCGTCGAGATGATGATCGTCGACGATGCCGGCAAGGAACTGCCGCGCGACGGCAAGGCGTTCGGCGACCTGCTGGTGCGCGGCCCCTGGATCACCTCGGGCTACTTCAAGGGTGAAGGCGGCAAAGTGCTTCGCGAGATTTCGGGCAAGGGCGGCGGCTGGTTCGCGACCGGCGACGTCGCCACCATCGACCCGGACGGGTACATGCAGATCACCGACCGCTCCAAGGACGTGATCAAGTCGGGCGGTGAATGGATCAGCTCGATCGACCTCGAGAACGCCGCCATGGCCCATCCCGCCGTCGCCGAGGCGGCCGTGATCGGCGTCGCCCATCCGAAATGGGACGAGCGCCCGCTGCTGATCGTGCACCGCAAGCCCGACGCCCAGATCGACAAGCAGGAGCTGGTCGAGTTCCTCGCAACCAAGGTCGCCAAATGGTGGCTGCCGGATGACGTGCAGTTCGTCGACGCGATCCCGCACACGGCGACCGGCAAGATCCTGAAGACCCGCCTGCGCGAGGACTTCAAGGACTACAAGCTGCCGACGGCGTAAGTGCCGGATTGAGCCGGTAGTATCTGTCGTCCTGAGCGGAGCGAAGGACCTGCCAGGACGACCACGGGACTACTTGGCGGACGTGAGATCCTTCGCTTCGCTCAGGATGACAAGACTTGTAATACTCGCGTCGAAACTCAGCTCAGCGCCGCCCACATGAACAGGAGCGTCGCGCCGACACCGAGCATCGTGCGCTTCATGTGCAGCTTGCCCCAGCGGCGCAGCAGCGTGTGGCTGTCCTCACCGGAGTCATCGAGTTCGATCGCCTTCAGCTCATTGTTGACGGGCATGATCATCAAGGCCGTGTAGGCCCAGTTCGAGCCCATCAGGATCGCGCCGACGATCCAGAGTTCGTCGCGCGTCTGCCACCACGCCGCCAGGCCCAGCACGAAGCCCAGGGCGGCGAGCGATCCCTGCATGATCGTGCCGCGCCGGTAGGCGGACTTCCATTGCTGGAGCTGCGCGCGGTCGTCGAGCTCCGACCGGACCGGATGCTCGGCGAAGCTCACGTAAAAGGCCGCACCAGCGAACAGAGAGGCGGTTACTAGGGCCAGAATTCCGAAGATCATCACATTCCTTCCGTGCGCGCTGGACCGCGGCGCCGCAGCGGCATTATCGTCCGATATGGGCGAAATGGGGAGCCCGAGGAGGAGCAGACCGTGGCCACCGAAACGATTCCCGTTATCGACCTCGGCCCCTATCTCGCGGGCGAACCCGGCGCGATGGACCGGACGGCGAAGGAGCTGCGTTTCGCCCTCACCGAGATCGGCTTCTACTTCATCGTGAACCACGGCATCGCGCGCGAGAAGATCGCCGCCATGTTTGCCGAGGTGAAGCGCTTCCACGACCAGCCGCTCGAAAAGAAGCTCGAGTTGAAGCTCGACCAGCACAATACCGGCTACCTGCCGCTGCGGGGCAACACGCTGCGCACCTCGACCGGCCAGACCGGCACCAAGGCCAACCTCAACGAAGCCTTCTTCGTGAAGCGCGAAATGGCCCCCGACCATCCGGACGTGCTGTCGGGCCGCCGCTTCCGTGGCCTCAACCGCTGGCCCGACCTGCCGGGCTTCCGCGATACCGTCATCGACTATTGCAACGAGATGGAGCGGCTGGTGCAGAAGATGGTGCGGCTCTACGCCCGCGCCCTCGACCTGCCGGCCAGTTATTTCGATACGGCTTTCGCCGAGCCGATGTTCTCGATGCGCATGACGCATTACCCGCCGCAGGACGGACCGGTGGACGACGAGTTCGGCCTGGCGCCCCACACAGACACCAGTTTCCTGACCCTGCTGGCGCCCAACGAGGTGCAGGGCCTGTCGATCCGCAACCAGAGCGGCACCTGGATCGACATGCCCGCCATCGACAATGCCTATGTCGTGAACGGCGGCCAGATGCTGCAGCGCTACACCAACGACCTCTTCCTCGCGACGCCGCACCGCGCGATCAACAAGACCGCCGGCGCCCGCTATGCCCTGCCCTTCTTCTGCGACAGCGGCATCGACTGGCCGGTCGCCGCCGTGCCGACCACGGTCGGTCCGGACAAGCCGCCGAAGTATCCCACGACCTGGTACAGCGACTACATGACCTGGTACCTGAAGCGGAACTACGACGTGCTGAACGAGGCCGCAAAGCAGGCCGCCGAGTGAGCGACCCGTTCGGCAACAAGCTTACCTTCAGCGAGTCGAACGACTAGACTTCCCGTGTCACCGGCAAAAAGCCGGACTCGGGAGGGACATGAGAAAATGAGTGGCGCGACTCTCGCCCGCGTCGAAGCCCACGTCTTCCGCACGCCCATCGCGGAGCCGGTCCGTACCTCTTTCGGTACCATGACCGAACGGGCGGCTGTGGTCGTAAGGGTCGAGGATTCGGACGGCGCCCGGGGCTGGGGCGAGATCTGGTGCAACTTTCCCAACGCCGCCGCCGAACATCGCGCGCTGCTGTTGGCCGACATCGTGGCGCCGCGCGCGCTGGGCCGATCGCTCGACGATCCGGTCGGCCTGTGGGGCGAGATCGATCGCGCGCTTCACGTGCTGCGGGTCCAGAGCGGCGATGCCGGCGCCCTTTCCGCCGCGGCGGCGGGCCTCGACCTCGCCCTCCACGACCTGCGGGCCCGCAAGCGCGGCCTGCCGCTGTGGCGCGCGCTCGGCGGCACCGACGATACGCCCGTCGCGGTCTATGCGTCCGGGCTCAACCCCGGCCGCGCCGCGTACGACACGGTGGGGCGCATGCGCGCGGCGGGCTATCGCGCCTTCAAGATCAAGGTGGGCTTCGGCGAGGAAACCGACCTTGGGTCGCTGCGCCCTGTGGCCGCAGAACTGCAGGAAGGCGAGCGGCTGATGGTCGACGCCAATCAGGGCTGGGACCTGCGCACGGCTTGCCAGATGGTGCCGAAGCTCGCCGAGTTCGGACTGGGCTGGATCGAAGAGCCCCTGATGGCCGACCGGCCGCTGTCCGAATGGACCCAGGTCGCTGCGGTGGCGCCGACGCGCCTTGCCGTCGGTGAAAACCTGCGCGGCGCCGGCCCCTTCCAGGAAGCGATCGACAGCGGCCTGTTCGGCGTGATCCAGCCCGATGCCGCCAAATGGGGCGGCCATTCGGGCTGCCTGCCGGTCGCCCGCGCCGCGCTCGCAGCTGGCCGCACCTTCTGTCCCCACTTCCTGGGCGGCGGCATCGGCCTCCTCCATTCGCTGCACCTGCTGGCCGCCGTACGCGGCGCTGGCCTGCTTGAGGTCGACGCGAACCCGAATCCCCTGCGCGAAGGCATCCTGCAGGACGCTTTTTCCGTCCGTGACGGCAGCGTCAGCCTTCCCGGCGGGCAAGGACTCGGTCTAGAACCAGACATCAAGCCGCTCCTGACCCTAAGAAGCCTTCATATCGAGCGGCGCGCGTAACAGAGGAAACGCCATGCTGGGTTTGATGCAAGACCGTCCGCTGCTGATCTCGCAGATCATCGACTATGCAGCCGCCGCCTATCCCGACGTCGAGATCGTGACGCGGACCGTCGAGGGTCCGATCCATCGCTATGGCTACAAGGATGCCCACAAGCGCGCCAAGCAGCTCGCCGAAGCGCTGCAGGGACTCGGCATCAAGCTGGGCGACCGGGTCGGCACCATCGCCTGGAACACCTACCGGCATTTCGAGCTTTATTTCGGCATCTCCGGCATCGGCGCGGTGCTGCACACGCTGAACCCGCGCCTTGCGCCCGAGCATGTGGCCTACATCGCCAACCACGCCGAAGACCAGATCATCTTCGTCGACCTGAACCTCGTGCCGATCGTCGAAGCCGTCTACGATCAGCTCAAGACGGTGAAGCATGACGTCGTCATGACCGACCGCGCCCACATGCCGACCTCGGCCAAGATCCCCAACCTGCTCTGCTACGAGGAGCTGATCGCCGACAAGCCGGGCACGCTCACCTGGCCGGAGTTCGACGAGAAGACGGCCTCGTCGCTCTGCTACACGTCTGGCACGACGGGCAACCCGAAGGG
>JAGNNA010000016.1 GCA_017990895.1 Reyranella sp. | reverse complement strand
TCGGAAAACTCAAGCAGTTCAGGCACGTCTGCACTCGCTTCGACCGCATCGCCCTGAACTACCTTGCCATGGCAAAGCTCGCTGCCGTACGACTTTGGCTCAGGCATTATGAGTCTGCCGCCTAGTTCAGCGTCTCGCCGAACAGCTCGATCATGGCGTTCCACGAACGGCGGTCGGTGGCCTCATGATAAAAGAAGCCCTTCATGCCCCGCGCATCGGCAGCCGGGTTGGTGAAGCTGTGGCCGGCACCGCCGTAGAGCTGGAGCCGCCAATCGATCGCGGCCGCCTTCATCTCTTTCTCGAAGGCCAGGCGCTGCTCGGGCGGAATGATCGGGTCGTCGGCGCCGATGCAGACCAGCACCTTGGCCTTGATGTTCGCCGCATCCTGCGGTCGCGCGGTGGCAAGGCCCGAATGGAAGCCCACGACGGCCTTCACGTCGGCGCCGCTGCGGGCGATCTCGAGCGAGGTCGTGCCGCCGAAGCAGTAGCCGATGGCGGCGAGGCGCGCCGGATCGACTTCCTTCTGCGCCCTCAGCACGTCGAGCGCGGCCAGCGCGCGGGTGCGAATGCCCGTCGGGTCGGCCATCCAGGGCTGCAGTCGTGCCATGGTCTGGCTGGGGTCGGCGAGCGGCTTGCCGTCGCCATGATAGTCCATGGCGAAGGCGGCGTAGCCCAGGCCGGCGAGGCGGGCGGCAATCTTCTTCGTGTGGTCGGTGAGGCCTGGCCCCTCGTGGCAGACCAGTATTCCGGCGCGCCGGCCGGACTTGGTGTCGTCGACCACATACTGTCCGACCATGCGGACGCCGTCGGCTCGGTACTCGATATCCTCGGTGCGCATGTTTATTGGTTTCCCTCACTTTGGGAGGGAGAGTAGCGGAGCCGACTTGACCCGCCAACGACCTCGGGACTCGGCCGCAAGGCCTGAAAAGGCCTGTCGCGGGCGTTCAATTGCGCGGCAGGAACCGGTCGTATAGATTGGCCCCATGACGCAGTTCTTTCTTCCCGGCGCGCCCCTCGCGCGATGTATCGAGGCCTGAGGCCCAGCGGGCCCTGTCAGCCTTCGTTCGTTTTTGAGTCGGGAGAAGGGGCGATGTCCCTCGTCGTTTACAACACGCTGTCGCGCGAAAAAGAGCCGTTCGTGCCGCTCGATGAGGCTCATGTACGCCTCTATGTCTGCGGCCCGACGGTCTACGACTATGTCCATATCGGCAATGCGCGTCCCGTCGTCGTGTTCGACGTGCTGTACCGGCTGCTGAAGCGCCGCTACCCCCGCGTCACTTATGTCCGCAACATCACGGACATCGACGACAAGATCATGGTGCGCGCCGCCGAGAACAAGGAGTCGATCGAGGCGCTGACCGAGCGCACGGCGGCCGCCTACCAGAGCGACATGAGCCGCCTCGGGGCACTGCCGCCCGACGTGGAGCCGCGCGCCACCAGGTATGTGGGCGAGATGGTCGCGTTGATCGAGCGGCTGGTCGCGCGCGGCCATGCCTATGAAGCGGAAGGCCATGTCCTGTTCGACGTGCCCAGCATGGAAGACTATGGCCGCCTGTCGCGCCGCTCGCATGACGAACTGATCGCGGGCGCCCGGGTCGAGGTCGCGCCGTACAAGAAGGATGCCGCCGACTTCGTGCTGTGGAAGCCTTCGACCGATGCGCAGGCGGGCTGGCCGAGCCCGTGGGGTCGCGGCCGTCCGGGCTGGCACATCGAGTGCTCCGCGATGAGCGGCGCGCTGCTCGGCGAGACCTTCGACATCCACGCCGGCGGCCTCGACCTCATCTTCCCGCACCACGAGAACGAGATCGCGCAGAGCCGCTCGGCCTTCGGTCACGCCATCATGGCGAAGTACTGGATGCACAACGGCTTCCTGAACATCTCGGGCGAGAAGATGAGCAAGTCGCTCGGCAATTTCTTCACCGTGCACGAGCTGCTCGATCAGTATCCCGGCGAGGTGATCCGGCTCCTGCTGCTGTCGGCGCAGTATCGCCAGCCGCTCGACTTCACGCATGAGGGGCTCGCCCAGGCCAAGGCGACATTGGATCGTTGGTATGGAGCGCTGCGCGATATTGGCAATTCGCCTGCGGCCTCGGTGCCGCAATCAATTGAAGATGCGCTATCTGACGATTTGAATACTCCCATGGCGATAGCGGCGCTGCATCAGCTTGCCAATCAAGTCTATCAGCAAGGCGGTCCGGGCTTGACCGCAGCTGACTTGAAAGCGGGTGCTGGGGCGCTGGGCCTGCTGCAGCAGGACCCCGAAGCCTGGTTCCGCTGGACGCCGGCTGCTGCTGCCGACGGTCCGTCCGACGCCGAGATCGAAGCCGCGATTGCCGCCCGTCAGGCCGCGCGCAAGGCCAAGGACTTCAAGGAGTCCGACCGCATTCGCGACGACCTGGAGGCCAAGGGCGTCATCCTCGAGGACGGGCCGAAGGGCACGACCTGGAAGCGCGGATAAGGGTCAGCGCTTCTCGAAGATGATGCTCTGCACGGCGCGGCCGAAATAGCCCTCGCGGTCTGCGAGGCGCGCGGCGGCGATGCCGACCGAGTCAGGGCCGATCCAGGTCTCGGCGTCGAGTAGCACCCACTCGCCGACCGGCTCGCGGCCAAGGCTCACCGTCAGGTCGGCGTTGATGAACGTCCAGTCGTTCATGTCGAAAACTGAAGACGTGCCGTTGCAGAAGTCGGCGGCGATGACCGCCCGCATCAGGGGCGAGATGTCGGCGCCCGCCACGAGCGGCCGTGTCGCGCGGTACCAGACGGCAGCCGGACCGGGGACGCGGAAACCGCCCTTCGCCGTGCGCATCTCGATGCCCTTCAGGAACGGCGTCTCGGTGGCGAAGAAGTCGGGCAGCGCGCAGTCCTCCGGCATCGGAAGCTCGACCGGCGGCCCATTGGCGATCGCCGGCATCTCCTTGGGATCGATGCGGATGCGCAGCGCGCTCGCCCGCACGACCTCGGCGCCGTCGGCCAGAATCCGGACCGATACGAGCTGGATCTTGCGGCCTTCGCGGACGATCTCGCTCTCGATCGTGAGCGGCGCCACCGGCACCGGCCGCATCAGGTCGACGGTGAGGCGCGCGACCCGCATGGGGACCGGTGACGGCAGCTGTTCGACCGCCCAGCAGATCAGCGAGGAGGGCGCCGCCCCGTGCTGCAGTTTGGGGCTCCACGGTCCGCCGGCAAACGCGCTCGTCTCGGCCGTCGTGCCTTCGACGCGGTAGATCGCTTCCATACGCTTCAGCTCCGAATGAACCGGAGCAGATCGTCGTTGAAGCGCTCGCGGTCGGTGATGAAAAGCCCGTGGGGCGCGCCTTCATAGACTTCGATCCGACACCCGGCAATTGCCGCTCCCGTGGAGCGGGCATTGCCGATCATCGATGGCATGTCGCCCGATCCGTAGACGATCAGGGTTGGTACCCGCACCGTACGCAGGTCCGAGCGGAAGTCGGTATCCGTGAAGGCGCGCAGGCATTTCTCGAGAGCGCCAGGATCGGCCTGGTAGGCGATGTCGAGCGCCCACTTCACTGTCTCCGGCGCCGCGTCGTTGCCCAGCAGGCCCGGCGCACCCGCCGCCAGATAGGCTTTGGGATCGGTCTTCAACGCATCGACGAGTCGATCGAAAATCTGTCGGTCGGTGCCCTCTGGATTGTCTTCGGTCTGAACGGCAAAGGGCGTGGTCGGAGCGACGAACATCGCTCGCGCAATATGTTTGCCGGCATGGCGCGCGAAGTGGCGGGCGATCTCGCCGCTGCCCATCGAGTGCCCGACCAGCGTGGCGTTCGTCACGTCGGTCCGTGCCAGCAGCGCGGCGAGATCGTTGGCCAGCGTGTCGTAGTCGTAGCCGTTCTTCGGCTTGTCCGAGCGTCCGTGCCCGCGACGATCGTAGGTGATGGTCCGATATCCGCGGCTCGCGAGGAACTCAACCTGGTCCCGCCAGATCTCGCCGGACAGCGACCAGCCGTGGATGAAAACGACCCGCGCACCGCTCCCGACATCCTGGAAGGCGAGCCGCTGTTCGTCGTGCGTATCGATGAAGCCGTCAGCCATGATTGTCCTCCTTCGATGCACGGGAGATGTGCCCGGAAGTCCCGGCGGTCGATAACGCGACAGGTAATGGTGGACGGCGTGCCATATTTAACATATATGTTAAATATGGATGCTCTCTCCCAGACCTTCTCGGCCCTCGCGGATCCAACACGCCGTGCCATCCTCGCGCGGCTCGCGAGCGGCGGCGCAACGGTCGGAGAACTGGCCGAGCCCTTCGATATGTCGCTGCCGGCGGTGTCGCGTCATCTCAAGGTACTGACCGAGGCCGGGCTGATCGAACGCCACACCGAGGCGCAGTGGCGTCGCTGCGAGTTGCGCGGTGAGGGGCTGCGCGCGGCGGCGGACTGGATCGAGCACTACCGCAGGTTCTGGGAGGCGAGCTTCGATCGCCTCGACGCGTTTCTGAAGAGCACCGAAGCCGATCCCAAGCCGACGAAAGGAAAGTCAGATGCCCGACGCAAGGCTCGATAACAGCACGCTGCACATCAGCCGGATCTTCGACGCCCCGCGCGAGAGGGTGTTCGATGCCTGGGTGAACCGCGACCAGTTCGTGCGCTGGATGTGCCCGCCCGGCGTGGAGATCACGCTATGCGAGGTCGATGCGCGGCGCGGCGGTGCCTGGCGCATCGACGGCCGCAACGAACGCGGCATCTTCGCCTCGTCCGGCGTCTATCTCGAGGTCGTGCGGCCGGAGCGGCTGGTCTTCACCTGGGCGCATCACGCCGATGGCGACTACACTCGCGCGCGCGGTCACGAGACGATGGTCCGCGTCGAACTGCGCGCACTCGGCGATCGCACCGAGCTCATCCTGGTGCATGGCCCGTTCACTGATGCCGATGACTTCGCCTGCCACGATGAAGGCTGGGCCGGCAGCTTCGACAAGCTCGTCGCCTTCCTCGGGAGACCGGCATGACCGCGCATCCCGTCGTGTCCCACGCGGACTGGCTCGCGGCCAGCCGCGACTTCCTGGCGAAGGAGAAGGAGTTCACCCGGCTACGGGACGAGCTGTCGCGGCAGCGCCGCGAACTGCCCTGGGAGCGGATCGAGAAGGATTACTCCTTCGATACGCCCGACGGCCGCGAAACGCTCGCGGATCTGTTCGGCGGCCGCGGCCAGCTGCTGGTCTATCACCTGATGTTCGGGCCGGATTGGGACGAGGCCTGCAAGAGCTGCTCCTTCTGGGCCGACAATTTCAACGGAATCGACGTGCATCTCGCGCATCGCGACACGACGCTCGTGGCGGTCTCGCGGGCGCCGCTCGCCAAGCTCGACGCTTACGCCCGGCGCATGGGCTGGAGCTTCCGCTGGGTCTCGTCGGGGGCGAGCGACTTCAACTTCGACTACGGCGTGAGTTCGCGGCCCGGTGAGGCCGGGATGGACTACAATTTCGCGACGATGAAGGTGGGGCCGGGCGAGATGCCGGGCTTCAGCGCCTTCCGTCGCGGCGACGACGGCGCCGTCTTTCACACCTATTCGACCTACGCCCGCGGCGTTGACATGCTCAACGGCGCTTACCACCTGCTGGATCTGACCTCGAAGGGCCGGGACGAGGCGGCGCTGTCCTTCACCATGGATTGGGTGAGGCGCCGCGATCATTATTGAGAAAGGCAAGGTCGCCATGAAGGCCGTCTGGCAAGGCAAGGTGATCGCCGAGAGCGATCGCACGCTCGAGATCGACGGCTATCGCTACTTTCCTCGCGACTCGGTGCGGATGGACCTGCTCGAAATTGCACCGAAGACCGAGGGCGACCTGAAATGCCCGCACGGCGTCCAGTTCTACGACGTCATGGACGGGGTGGCGCGCAGCCCGAGGGCCGCCTGGTCCTATGAAGCGCCGCTGGCGAAGATGAAGCCGGTCGATTACTGGATCGGCTTCTGGGAAGACGTCGGCGTCGGCTGACCGCCCAAAAGAAAACGGCCGGCGAATGCCGGCCGTTCGATCTTCAGCGGCAGGCGCTTCAGCGCGCCGGCGAGATCGCGGTGATCATCAGCGGGGTCGTCATGCCGATCACGACGTCGCCGACCTTGATCTTCTTCAGCATGTCCTGCTTGGCGATCGAGTTGGCCGCATAGGTGCGGACCGCGCCGCCGCGGCCGTCGATGACCGAGACCGTGTTCTTGGCGAGGTCGACGCCGACCACCGTGAGGGTGAAGCGGCCAGCCTCGACGTCGGTCTGGTTCGGGGTCTGAGCCATCTGGTCCTTGCGGGCGAGCTGGGCACCGGGGCCCTTCTGGCGCAGGTTCAGCATGGTGATCACCTCGGAATAGGTGATGTTGGCCATCGACCAGTCATCGATCGCATCCAGGTTCTTGACGCTGTCGGCCACGGGCAGGATCACGAGCTGGCCGTTCGGCAGGGTGAAGGCCACCGTACGGCCCTCGGTATCGGCCGACTCGATCTTGACCCGCTGGGTGACAACGTCGTTGAAGGCCACGCCCTGGCGCGGCACAGGCCTCACCTGGGCCGACACCTGCCGCTCGGGCAGGCTCGCGCCGATCGCCAGAACCGCCGCGAACAGAGAAGCGCCTGCGGTCATCTTCATCGAACGGATCGTCATTGCCGTTTACCTCGCAAAACCCCTAACGCGCCGGACAATAGCGATCCGAACCGGCGAAGCAACCTCCAAGGGCGTGAGCCTTTCAGGCAAAATGGGCCAGTATCGCCCGCGCGACGGCATCGGGCTGGTCGAGATAGGCCAGATGGCCGGCATCGGCCACGGTTTCGACCCGGGTCGCGCCATTGATGCCTTTGGCGAATTTCCCGGCATAGCTGGGTGGGAGGATCGAATCGCGGTCGCCCCACAGGATCAGCGTCGGCGCCGCGATCAGTCCCAGCCGCTTTTCCAGCCGCGTGTTGCCGAGCGGCCAGAAGGCCCGGGCGGCGGCCTCGGAGGCCCGGGTCATCTCGATCGGCCATTCCACGGAGTTGGCGCCCTCCGGCGCGGCGATCAGGTCGTTCCAGTTGGCAGGATCGGCGCACATCAGGCCGGGCAGCACGTCCTTGCGCTGCGCCCAAGGGTCCGCTGCCGGCTCCTGGTCGTCGAACAGGCCGAAGGGAGCGATCAGGACGAGCCTGCCGACATGGCCGGGAAAGATCGCCGCCATTTCTGCCGCGAAGGCGCCGCCGACCGACGCACCCACGAGATCGGCGCCGGCCAGGCCTGCCTTGTCGACGATCTGCCGCACCGCCAGCACCCAGTCGAGATGCGTGTCGAGCTCGGTATGTCCCGTGGCGCCGGGGTAACCGGGCAGGGAGGGGGCGATCACCGTCCGGCTCTCGGCCAGTCTGTCGAGGAAGGGCAGCCAGCGGGGCAGGCCGCCGAGTCCTGCCAGGAAGCCCAGTTTCGGGCCTTTCCCCTTGCTCCAGACGCGGCAGGGATGGCCGTTGACGTCGACCGTCGTCGTCATGGGTTCGGACAAGGCTCTACTCCGCGGCGACGGTCTGGGGGCGGAAGGCGGGAACCGCGGCGCGCTGGCCCCGGGCCATTGGTTTCGGCCACCACTTGTCCTCCCACTCGCCGAACAGGTCCTTGACCCTGGGCATCACCTTCTCGGCGAACAGGCGCGTGTTGTACTTGGTCGTGTCCTTGCTCATGTTGCCGTACTGCAGCAGCAGCATGAGGTGGCCGACGTTGAGGCTGGTGGCCACGTGGCGGATCTGCTCCACAACCTCGTCGGGCGAGCCGACGATGACGTAGCCGCCATCCACGATGTCCTTCATGTTGGTCGCCTTCAGGCTGAGCTTGCTCGAATAGCTCGCGGTGTTGGCCGCCTTGCTCACCATGCTCTGGATGCCGGCGCGCTGCGTGGCCTCGGTCGTGTAGCCGGGCGGCGTCGCGAAGCGGGCATCGACGTGCAGGCAGCGGCCGTAGAAATACTCGGCGGGCTCGGTGTAGAGATCGAGCGCCTGCTGACGGCTCTCGGCGACGCCGACGAACTGCAGAAAGCCCGCGCGGTACGGATTGCGGTCCTTGCCGAGCTTCTCCATCTCGTTCCAGAAGCCCTGCATCGTCGTCAGGCCGGCCTTGTAGCCGTAATACGAGAGATAGCAGTAGACGTAGTCCATCTCGGCACACCAGCGCCACGTCTCGACCGAGCCGCCACCGGGAATCCAGATCGGCGGATGCGGCTCGTTCTGGATCGGGCGCGGCCAGATGTTGACGTAGCGCTGCTGGTTGTAGCGGCCGTTGAAAGCGAAGGTGTCCTTCTCGGTCCAGGCCCGCTTCACGAGGTCATGCGCCTCGAGATAGTGCTCGCGCAGCAGGCTGGGGTTCTGGCCATAGGCGTAGCAGGTGTCCATCGGCGAGCCGACCGGGAAGCCTGCGATAAGGCGGCCGCCCGAGATGCAGTCGATCATCGCGAACTCTTCGGCGACGCGCGTCGGCGGATTGTAGAGCGCCAGCGAGTTGCCCATGACGCAGAGCGCGGTGTCGGTCGTGCGGCGCGCCAGAGAGGAAGCGATCAGGTTGGGCGAGGGCATCAGACCGTAGCCGTTGGAATGATGCTCGTTCACGCAGATCGCGTCGTAGCCGAGCTCGGCGGCGTATTCGAGCTCGTCCATGAAGTCGTTGTACATGTGATGCGCGCGCTTGGGGTCGAACAGCGACGAATGGATGTCGACCCACACCGACGGGTGCTTCCGGTTGAAGTCTTCCGGAAGCTCCGTGTAGGGCATCAGGTGGAACCACATGAGTTTCATGGTGCGCTCTCCCTAAACTCGAGCTGCTTGGTAAACGACCGTTTACCTTCTAAGCCTGCCGCGACTTCCGATTGCCGGCAATGCGGAATTTCCGCATGGCGTGGGTAATTTTATTGTTTTTCCCCCATGCCAACTGTTCCGAATAGTATTTGTGCGTTGCACTCTCGCGAATGCAGCAATAGTTTCGCTGCACCGCAGGAGGAGTTGCCATGTCCGTCGTCGCTTTCGCGCCTCGCCCCCATCCCACGGCCAACCAGCCGAAGAAGGATCTCTACGAGGTCGGGGAGATACCGCCGCTCGGGCATGTGCCGAAGAACATGTATGCTTGGGTGATCCGGCGCGACCGTCACGGCCCGCCGGAACAGTCCATGCAGCTGGAGGTCGTGCCGACCCACACGATCGGCGAGGACGAGGTGCTGGTCCTCGTGATGGCGGCGGGCGTGAACTACAATGGCGTGTGGGCCGGGCTTGGCCTGCCGATTTCGCCGTTCGACGTGCACAAGCAGGCGTTCCACATCGCAGGCTCCGATGCCTCGGGCATCGTCTGGGCCGTCGGCTCCAAGGTGAAGCGCTGGAAGGTCGGTGACGAGGTCGTCATCCACTGTAACCAGGACGATGGCGACGACGAGGAGTGCAACGGCGGCGATCCGATGTTCTCCACCAGCCAGCGCATCTGGGGCTACGAGACGCCCGACGGTTCGTTCGCCCAGTTCTGCAAGGTCCAGGCACGGCAGCTGATGAAGCGCCCGCAGCATCTCACCTGGGAGGAGAGCGCCTCCTACACGCTCACCCTCGCGACCGCCTATCGCATGCTGTTCGGCCATCGTCCGCACATCCTGCGGCCCGGCCACAACGTGCTGGTGTGGGGCGCGGCTGGCGGCCTGGGCTCGATGGCGATCCAGCTCATCGCGACGGCCGGCGCCAACGCCATCGGCGTGATCTCCGATCCGTCGAAGACGGACTTCGTGATGTCGCTCGGCGCGCGCGGCGTCATCAACCGCAACGACTTCGACTGCTGGGGCCAGCTCCCCGACGTCGACGACCAGGCGGGCTATGCGGAGTATATGAAGAAGTGCCGCAAGTTCGGCGCCGCGATCTGGGAACATACCGGCAAGGGCAACGACGTCGACTTCGTGTTCGAGCATCCCGGCGAGCAGACTTTCCCGGTCTCCTGTTTCATCGTGAAGCGCGGCGGCATGGTGGTGTTCTGCGCCGGCACCACCGGCTTCAACCTGACGATGGACGCGCGTTTCGTGTGGATGCGCCAGAAGCGCATCCAGGGCAGCCACTTCGCCAATCTGCTGCAGGCCAGCCAGGCCAACCAGCTGGTGATCGAGCGCCGCATCGACCCGTGCATGAGCGAAGTCTTCGAGTGGTCCGACATTCCCAAGGCCCACACCAAGATGTGGAAGAACCAGCACAAGCCCGGAAACATGGCCGTGCTGGTCTCCGCCAAGCGCCCCGGCCTGCGCACCCTCGAAGACGCGCTGGACGAATAAACGCCGCTCCCGCGATTTTGCCCTCTCCGCCCGCGAAGCGGGGGAGAGGGAGGGGACCCGCGCAGCGCGCGGGGAGGGTGAGGTGGGTCTTCGGACTCCGGCCCGCTCATCCTTGCTGGACGAACCACCACCTCACCTTCCTCGCTCCCACTGCGTGGTGGAGAGAAAATCCTGACTGGAGATGAGCCGTGCTGCTGACCGACCTTCTTTCCCTATGCGCCGAAGCCGAGCACGCCGCTGGCCGCCATGAGACCGCCGCGCGCGAAGCGGTACGGGCGCTGGTGGCGCCGCAGGGCAAGGTCGATCCGAAGCTGCTGGAGCGCGAACAGTTCGCCGCGCACGGCTTCGCCTGGATCGCGACCTATGTGGCGGCGCTGCGTCAGATGCGGCGCTGGGCCGAAGCGGGGGCGGGCGGTGAACTTGAGAGCCTCATCCTGCAGTCGGCCTACGGCGAGTATCTCGCGCAGCTCAAGGGCGGCATCGCCATCAGCCAGGTCGAGATCGTGCGCCCGGGCGACTTCGGGCTCGACACGTCGGCGCTCGAGACACCTGCCGTCGCCAAGCTGATCGCCGGCAACACGCCGGCGGTGCGCGGCCGCATCGCCGAGCTCATTTCGGACGGTCTCGACACCGGCGGCTTCGGCGCGCTCGAACTGGGCGACGAGGCGCTCGAAGAGGTCCGCCGCCAGTTCCGCCGCTTCGTCGACTCCGAGGTGGCGCCGCACTCGCATGAGTGGCACCTGCGCGACGAGCTGATCCCGCTGCCGGTGGTGCAGCAGATGGCCGATCTCGGCGTGTTCGGCCTGACCGTCCCCGAAGAGTGGGGTGGGCTGGGCATGGGCAAGCTCGCCATGTGCGTCGTCACCGAGGAACTGTCGCGCGGCTATATCGGCGTCGGCTCGCTGGGTACGCGCTCGGAGATCGCGGCCGAACTGATCCGCTCCGGCGGCACCGAGGCGCAGAAGAAGAAGTACCTGTCGCGCATCGCGTCGGGCGAACTGTTGCCGACGGCGGTTTTCACCGAGCCCAATACCGGCTCCGATCTCGCCAGCCTGCGTACGCGCGCCGTGCTCGAAGGCGATACCTATAGGATCAACGGCAACAAGACCTGGATCACCCACGCGGCGCGCGCCGATATCATGACACTGCTGGCGCGCAGCGATGCGTCGAAGCCCGGCTATCAGGGCCTGTCGATGTTCCTGGCCGAGAAGCCGCGCGGCACCGATGCCGATCCGTTCCCGGCCCAGGGCATGAGCGGCGGCGAGATCAAGGTGCTCGGCTATCGCGGCATGAAGGAATACGAGATCGGCTTCGACGGGTTCGAGGTGCCGGCCGCCAACCTGCTGGGCGAGAAGGAAGGCCAGGGCTTCAAGCAGCTCATGGCGACCTTCGAGAGCGCCCGCATCCAGACGGCGGCGCGAGCCGTCGGCGTGGCGCAGAACGCGCTGGAACTCGGCCTGCGTTACGCCAAGGAGCGCATCCAGTTCGCCAAGCCGCTCTACGCCTTCCCCCGAGTTGCCGGAAAGATCGCCTGGATGGCCGTCGAGACCATGATCGCCCGCCAGCTCACCTACTTCGCCGCGCGCGAAAAGGACTCCGACCGGCGCTGCGACATCGAGGCGGGCATGGCCAAGCTGCTGGCCGCCCGCGTCGCCTGGAGCAATGCCGACAATGCGCTGCAGATTCACGGCGGCAACGGCTACGCGATGGAATATCCGGTCAGCCGCGTCCTCTGCGACGCCCGCATCCTCAACATCTTCGAGGGTGCGGCTGAGATCCAGGCCCAGGTCGTCTGTCGCGGCCTGATCGAGGGACGCAACTAGCTTCGGGAGAAATCATGAAGTCGTTCGTTGCCGCTGGCGTCGTCGCTATGGTCGCCCTGCTTGGAACTGCGCCTGCCTGGGCGCAAACCATGGCGCAGAGCGTTTGCCAGCAGAACTTCGTCGTCGAGGGAACGGCGCGCGTCACGGCTATGAACTTCCGCACCTGGCGCGACTTTCCCAACCTGCCGCAGGCCACGGCGCTGAAGAATTTGCGTGCGGCCATGCTCGCGGAAGGCTTCAGCAACATCGGAGTCGATGCCGAGGCCGGCGCGCTGACCACCGTGCAGGAGACCAGTGGCTCCGGCCGGCCGCAGACCCTGCGTGTCACGGCCCGGAAATCCGGCAACGGCACGCGTGTCGATGCCGTCTTCATGATCCAGGCCGGCCAGACCGCGGACCCGAACTATGTCCGCAGCGCATTGTGCCGCGTGGTCGACGCCGCCAATCTCTGACTCTAGAGCCTGGCCGGTCGTCAGTCGCGCTTGTCGGCGACCTTGATGCCCATGATCTTCTTGGCCGGGTATTTCTTGAACGTGCCGAGGTGGTTGCGCATGCCGAGCTGGAAGGCCTCGATATAGGCCAGCTTGCGCGTCAGGTAGTTGTGCTGCTCTTTCGGGTCGAGATAGAGGTTGAACAGCTTCGGATAGGTGTAGCGCTCCAGCACGCCGGTGAAGCCGCCGGTGCCGAACGCGTCGGTCGCATTGTCGCTCGTGGCCGACAGCACCATCTTGTATTCGCCGCAGCGCATGCCGGAGAAGGTCTGGCTGAGCCAGTAGTAGTGGTACTTGCGGTTCGAGAGCCCGTCGGGCGCCAGCAGGAACGAGGTCTGGTCGACACCGTCGATGTAGCGATCGGACGGCAATAGGTCCGAGGCTCCGGCCAGGCCGAGCGCGGTTGGCACGATGTCGTTGAAGTCGAACAGCCCGTCGCTCTGGCGGCCGGCGTCGATCGTGCCCGGCCAGTACATAAGGCCGGGGACCCGCACGCCGCCTTCCCAGGTCGAGCCCTTGGCGCAGCGGAACGGCGTGAAAGCCGCGTCCGGCCAGGTCTCCATGTGCGGGCCGTTGTCGGACGAGATGAAGATCAGCGTGTCCTCGAGCTGGCCCGACTTGCGCAGCGCCTCGACGAGGCGGCCCATGATCTCGTCGAGTTCGAGCAGCGTGTCCTTGTAGGGATGCTTCGCCGGCGACTTGCCGAGGAACTTCTCGCCCGGATAGTTGTCGAAGTGGGCGCCGCGCGTGCAGTGGTAGAGCAGCCACGGCTTGTCCGACTTGGCCTGCTTCTCGATGAACGCTTCGGAATATTTGCACCATTTCTCGTCGAGTTCGGAGAGGACGGGGATCGTCACCTCCTCGACGTTGGTCAGTTCATTGCCCTTGGTCGCGTGCACAAAGCAGCGGTTGAAAGGCATGTTCTTGATCCACTCGGTACGCGCGTCCGAATAGACGATCTCGGGGAAGAAGTGCGGGTCGCGCCACTCGGTGTACATGTCCGACACCGAGAGGAAGCCGTAGAAATCGTCGTAGCCGACATGCTGCGGCTGGCTTTCGACATTCTCACCGAGATGCCACTTGCCGACCGCCTGCGTCGTGTAGCCAGCCTGGCTGAGCAACATGGGCAAGGTGATCTCGCCCTGCAGGCCGCCAGGCTCGCCGTACATCGGCGGACGATGCAGCCCGTGTCGGTTCGGAACGCGGCCCGTATGCAGCGTGGCGCGCGAGGGCGAGCAGGAGGGTTCGGAATAGCAGGAGGTGAGCTGCAGGCCGCCACGCGCGATCTTGTCGAAGTTGGGCGTCGGTGCGCCCACGGCCACGCCACCGCCGTAGCAGCCGAAGTCGCCCCAGCCGACATCGTCCATCAGGTAGATCAGGATGTTCGGCTTCTTCTTGCGCGCCGCGAGTTTCCGCGCTGCGGCTTCGACGTCTTCCTTGTGCACGAAAGCGGGTTCGAGATGGTTTGCCTTGCGCACGGTCTGCGTTGCGATGGCGTCGAATGCCGGCATGTTTCCTCCGTTGAATTGCGCGCAAACTACTCGTTCGCCGCGTCGCTGGCGATGGCTCGTGCGAGCGCGGTCAGCGGCGCGCCGTAGCGTGCCCCGGCTTCGGCTTCGCTCATGGCGGAGCGGGTGAAGCGCATCGAGATGCATCCCAGGACGCGGTCGTTCCGCTGGATGGCGACGGCGATGCCCTGCAGCCGGGCGGTGCGGGTGACGACAGAGAAGGCGTGGCCCTGCCGGCGGATCTGCGCAAAATCCGCGGCCAGTTTCGCATCGTAGCGGACGCCGACGTCGCGCAGGATCGCGCGTCGTTCCTCCTCCGTCGAGAAGGCGAGCCAGGCACGCCCGAGTGCCCCCGAGAGAATCGGGCTGCGGCGCTGCAAAGCGGTCCGCTCGAACGACAGCGGACTCTCGGCCGCGGTGGAATAGCGGATTGTGATGGCGCGATGGCTGATCGAGCCGAGATATAGCGGCCAGCCATGTTCCTGCGTGAAGCGCTGCATGTGCGGCGAGGCGATGTCGACGAGATGATCGATGAAGCGGACGCTCTGTGCGAGGGTGAGGACGCGGTCGGTGAGGCGATAGCCCAGCGAACGCGAGACCTGGGTCGCGTATCCCAGTTCGACCAAGGTGCCGAGCAGGCGCACGACGGTGGGGCGGGGCAATCCCGTTTCGCCCGCCAGTACGGCGATCGTTGCATGCGGGCGCTGGCTCAGCGCCTCGAGGATCGAGAAACTGCGGCGAACGGGCTCGATGGCCATGATGCAAAACTATTCCGTAATACGGACTATGTCGACTTGGGCGGAGCGGGACCACTCGAACGGCGCTAGGCTTACCGCAACAAAGAAACCACGAGGAAACATGATCGGCAGACGGCAGTTCGGAATGGGGCTGGGCGCGGCGGCCTTTGCGGCGCCGGCGATCGTGCAGGCGCAGAAATTCCCCTCTGGGCGGGTGACGATGGTCGTGCCGTTCCCGGCCGGCGCGGCGACCGACATCAGTGCCCGCGTCTATGCCGAACGCCTCTCGGCGTTGTGGGGCCAGCCGGTGGTGATCGACAACAAGGGCGGCGGCAACGGCATCCCCGCGGCGGAATCGGTCGCGCGCGCCAAACCCGACGGGCTGACGTTGTTCGCCACTTCGGCGATGACCCAGGTCGTCAATCCCGCGATCTACGACAAGCTGCCCTATGATCCGATCGCCGACTTCACGCCGATCTCGCGCATGGGCACCTCGCCGTTCGTGCTGCTGGTGGACCGGAACAGTCCGATCAACAGTGCGGCCGAGTTGACGGCGAAGCTGAAGGCCGAGCCCGGAAAGCACAATTACGGTGCCGGTGCCTTGCCCGCGCGCGTGGCCTCGGAACTCTACAAGATGGCGGCGGGCGTCGACGCGGTCTATGTCGGCTACAAGAGCAACCCGCAGGCCATCCCTGACGTCCAGAGCGGCCTTCTCACCTTCATGATGATCGACGCGGTCAACGCCAAGATCGCGATGGACCGCGGTGCGCTGAAGGGGCTGTTCGTCACTGAAAGCGAACGCTACGCGGCCGTGCCGGCGATGCCGACTGCGGCGGAAGCCGGTCTTCCCGAGGTTCTACTGACGACCTGGACCGGCTTCTACGCGCCGAAGGGAACACCGGCGGAGATCGTGAACCGCATCAACGCCGACCTCTACACCGTGTCGGCGATGCCGGAAGTCGTCGAGCGCCTGGCAGCCCTGGGCGGCACGCCGAAGCTCATGCGGCCGGCCGAGTTCGCGGCCTTCGCCAGCGCCGAGAAGGAGCGCTGGGGGCAGATCATCCGTCGAGCCAACATCAAGGTTGAGTAGGAGAGACCCATGACAGGATCCTTGAACGCCAATGCCGGCCCGCGCTACCGGCACAATTCCGACGAGAGCGCGCCGTACGAGACGATCACGCTCGACAAGCTGACGCCGATCCTGGGCGCCGAGATCAGCGGGATCGACCTCAGCAAGCCTCTGTCCAACCGGCAGCAGGACGAGTTGCACCGGGCGCTGGCCGAGAACCTCGTCATCTTCTTCCGCGACCAGCATATCAGCCAAGATCAGCACCTGGCCTTCGGCCGCCTGTTCGGCGATCTGCACACCCATCCAGCGGCGCCGAGCGAACCCGGCAAGCCCGAGCTGATGATCATCCATGCCGACAAGGATTCGCCGCGCGCCAACGGCGAGGGCTGGCACACCGACGTGAGCTGCGACCTCGAGCCGCCGATGGGCAGCATCCTCTACATCAAGAAGTGCCCGCCCAAGGGCGGCGACACGCTGTTCGCCAGCATGTACGCCGCCTACGAGGCGCTGTCGGATCGCATGAAGACCTATCTCGATGGCCTGACCGCGGTGCATGATGGCGAATCGGTCTATCGCGGCCTCTACAAGAACTACAACGTCGTAGACAAGCCGGAGTATCCGCGCGCCATCCATCCGGTGGTGCGCACGCATCCGGTCACGGCCAAGAAGGCGCTGTACGTCAATCGCGGCTTCACCCGCTCCCTGGTTGGCCTGCCGCGCGACGAGAGCGACGCGATCCTGCGGTACCTGTACGAGCACATGGAGAACCCGCTCTTCCAGTGCCGCTTCCGCTGGCAGGAGAATTCCATCGCGTTCTGGGACAATCGCTGCGTCCAGCATCGCGCGATGTGGGACTACTGGCCGCACACCCGCAGCGGCAACCGGGTCACGGTGGCAGGCGACAAGCCTTACTGATATCTCAGGCGGGTGCTGGTCATATTCGATTGCGACGGGGTGCTGGTCGACAGCGAACCCCTCGCCAACACCTGCTTTGCCCGCGCGCTCCAGCGCGAGGGCCTCGACTGGACCGTCGAGGAGACGATGCGCCGGCTGATGGGTCGCTCGATGAAATCCTGCGTGGAGATCGTCGAGCGCGAACTCGGCCGGGCCCTGCCGGGCGAATTCGTCGACCGACTCCAGGCCGATACGATGCAGGCCTTCCGCGATGCGCCGCTGAAGACCATACCGGGCGTCGTCGAGGCCATCGACGCGATCGAGGCGGCGGGCATCGCCACCTGTGTCGCGAGCTCGGGCGGACTCGACAAGATGCGGGTCACACTCGGCATCGCCGGCCTGTGGGGGCGCTTCGAAGGCCGAATCTTCAGTTCCAGCCAGGTGCCGCGCGGAAAGCCGTTCCCGGACCTCTTCCTTCACGCGGCCATTGAAATGAACGAGCAGCCTTTCGACTGCACCGTGGTCGAGGATTCGCTGCCCGGCGTGCAGGCGGCCCGCGCCGCAGGCATGCGCGCGCTGGCCTATGTCGGGGCGGCGCACAGCGACGCGGCGGCACTGCAGGCGGCGGGCGGACGGACCTTCGACTCGATGCCGTCTTTGCCGATGCTGGCATGGGCTGGACGGTGAGCCGCACCGGTTCATGGTCGATGGGAACGGGCAACGGCGAGCGCGTCGTCGTCGTCGGGGCGGGCATGGCGGGGCTGGTCGCCGCCAGGCTGTTGCACGATTCGGGATTTGCCGTCACCGTGCTCGAGGCGCGTGGACGTATCGGCGGCCGGACCTGGACGGACGATCGCGTCGGCGCACCGGTCGATCTCGGCGGCTCCTGGGTTCACGGTGTCGACGGCAATCCGCTCACGCTGTGGTGCGAAAAGCTCGGCATCGACCTGGTCGAATCGCAGGGTGAGCGCCTGCTGATCGACAAGCGGGCCACCTCGCCGACGCGCGAGGGCCAGCGCCGGCGGGCCGTGATGGGGCGGATGGCCTTCAAGGCCGCCATCGAATGGGCGAGTTGGAAAAGCAAGGCGCTGACCCGCGTCCGCGGGCCGCGCTCGGTCTCCGTGCGCGACGCCGTCGAGCCGTTGCTTACCGCATCATGGCTGCCAGAGATCGACAGGCTGGTCGTGGCGACTTTCATCGAGATGAGCGAGGGCGTGCAGAGTGCGCCCTGGGACGCGGTCGCGGCGGAGGAGTGGTTCCCCACCGAAGGTCTTGAGCGCAACGCCCAGCCGAAGGGCGGCTACCGGTCCCTTGTCGACGACGTCGCGCACGGGCTCGCCATCCGCCAAGGGGCGGCGGTCGAACGGGTCGTCTGGACGGGTGAGGGCGTCACGGCCCTTTTGCAAGGCGGCGAGCGCATCGAGGCGGATCGCGCGGTGATCGCCGTGCCGGTCGGGCTGTTGCGTGCCGGCCTGCCGGCGCTGGATCCTCTCCCGCCGGAACTTCAGCGCACCGCGATCGGCCGGATCGGCTACGGCGCGGGCGTTCTCGGCAAAATCTATCTGCGCTTTCCGCACCGCTTCTGGCCGGAATCGCCGAAATGGTTCGGGCGCCTTCCGGATTCGCCGGAGCGACGCGGCGGTTTCAACACCTTCGTCAGCCATCAGCAGGAGACCGGCCTGCCGATCCTGCTCAGTTTCTGCAACGGCCACACCGCGATCCATCTCGACCGTGAGGCGAGCGATGCAGAGATCACGGGCGTTGCCATGCGATCCCTGCGCGCGATGTTCGGCGAGGACATCCCCGAGCCCGAGGCGATGGTCTTCCCGCGCTGGCTGAGCGATCCCTGGTCGCGCGGCGGCTATTCCTATCCCGGCGTTGGCAGCGATCCCGACGATTGCACCGAACATGCGCGACCCTTGGGGAATCGCGTGTTCTTCGCCGGCGAGGCGACCGAGCCGGTCGAATACGGCACGGTCCATGCGGCCCTCTGGTCGGCCGAGCAGACCGCCGAGACGATCTTCCGGCTCGCCACTGGCACGGCCGCCTCGCGCGCTGCGCGACCCTGGGCGGGCGCCCGTACTGGCGCGGGCCGGCACAATGCGGGATAAGCCCTCATGACCCTCGCCAATGTTCTTTTCGTGCTCGTGCTGGTGTCGGCCTTCGCCACGCTCGGCACGCTGTTCGCCGGCCTGATCAACATGAGCCGCAACCAGGACGGCAATATCGACGCCAGCCGGCGTAGCAACCGCATGATGTGGTGGCGCGTGCGGCTGCAGCTTCTTACCGTCGTGCTGATCGTCCTCTGGTATTTCGCGAGCAGGAGCTAGGCGATGGCCGTCACCCTGAACCGCATCTACACGCGCGGCGGCGACACCGGCATGACGTCGCTGGGACGCGGCGAGCGTGTCGCCAAGCACGACATCCGGGTCGAAGCCTACGGCACGACCGACGAGGCCAATTCGGTGATCGGGCTGGCGCGCAGCGCCATCTCGCGGGCAGGCGGCAGCGACCCGCGCCTGGCCGAGGCCGATGCCATGCTGGCCCGCATCCAGAACGACCTGTTCGACCTCGGCGCCGATCTCTGCACGCCCGAAGGCAAGAACAAGCGCGATGAGCAGGCGCTGCGCATCGTGGCCTCGCAGGTCGAGCGCCTCGAACACGAGATCGATGCGATGAACGCCGAGCTGCAGCCGCTCAAGTCCTTCATTCTGCCGGGCGGCAGCGAAACCGCCTCGTGGCTGCATCTCGCGCGGACGGTGGCGCGGCGGGCCGAGCGCTGCATGACCCATCTGGCGGCCGAGCAGGAGATCAACCCGGAGGCGATCAAGTACATCAATCGCCTGTCGGATCACCTGTTCGTGCTGGCCCGGCGGCTCAACGACAATGGCACGGCAGATGTGCTGTGGGTGCCGGGCGGGGCGCGCTGACCGGCAAGCTGTTGAAAAAATGGGAAAAAAGCTTCCACCCTGCGGTCTTGTGCAGTGCGCCATAGCCTTGACATGATCGGCTCAACACCCCTACACGAAAACCCCTTCGCCGGACGGGTCAGTCCGGCCTCAACTCACCGATAGGCGCAACGCGATGAAAGTGCTGGTCGCGGTCAAGCGGGTCATCGACTACAACGTCAAGATCCGCGTCAAGGCCGACAACACGGGTGTCGAGACGGCTAACGTCAAGATGTCCATGAATCCCTTCGATGAGATCGCCGTTGAAGAGGCGATCCGCATGAAAGAGAAGGGCGCTGCGACCGAAGTCATCGCTTTCTCCGCCGGCCCAGCGCAGTGCCAGGAGACGATCCGCACAGCGCTCGCCATGGGCGCCGACCGTGGCGTGCTGGTGCAGACCGATGCCGAGCTGCAGCCGCTGGCCGTCGCCAAGCTGCTCAAGGCGGTGGTCGACAAGGAACAGCCCGGCCTCGTCATCGTCGGCAAGCAGGCGATCGACGACGACTCCAACCAGACAGGCCAGATGCTGGCCGCGCTGCTCGGCTGGTCGCAGGGTACCTTCGCCAACAAGCTGAACGTCGCCGACGGCTCGGTCGAGGTGAAGCGCGAGGTCGACGGCGGCCTCGAGAACATCAAGATCAAGATGCCGGCCGTGATCACGACCGACCTGCGCCTGAACGAGCCGCGCTACGCGTCGCTGCCGAACATCATGAAGGCGAAGAAGAAGCCGATCGAGATGCTGGCTCCGGACGCGCTGGGCGTCGACGTCGCGCCGCGCCTCAAGACCCTGAAGGTCGAGGAGCCGCCGAAGCGCAAGGCCGGCATCAAGGTGAAGACCGTCGCCGAACTCGTCGACAAGCTGAAGAACGAAGCGGGAGTGATCTGATCATGGGCGTTCTCGTCGTCGCCGCGCATGACGGCAACACTGTCCGGGCCAACGTCGCCAACGCCGTCACCGCGGCGGGCCAGATGGATGCGGACGTCACGGTCCTCGTGGCCGGCAGCAACTGCGACGGAGCGGCCAAGGCGGCTGCTTCGATCGCCGGCGTCACCAAGGTGCTCCAGGCCGACGATGCGGCCTATGCCAACTGGCTGGCCGAGGACATCGCGCCGCTGGTCGTGAAGCTCGCGCCGAACTACAGCCACGTCGTGATGGCGGCCGACTCGGTCGGCAAGAACATCGCGCCGCGCGTCGCCGCCCTGCTCGACGTCGCGCAGGTCTCCGAGGCGATCAAGGTCGTGTCGCCCGACACGTTCGTCCGGCCGATCTATGCTGGCAACGCGATGGCCACCGTCCAGACCGCCGACAAGATCAAGATCGTCACCGTGCGCCCGACCAACTTCAAGGCGGCGGCGGGCGGCGGTTCGGCGGCGATCGAGAAGATCGGCGGCGAAGGGGCCAAGGGCCTGTCCTCCTATGTCGGCGCCGAGCTCTCCAAGAGCGAACGCCCCGAACTGACCAACGCCAAGATCGTGGTCAGCGGCGGTCGCGGCCTGCAGAGCGGCGAGAACTTCAAGATGCTCGAGACCCTGGCCGACAAGCTGGGCGCCGGTCTCGGCGCCAGCCGCGCCGCGGTCGATGCGGGCTACGTGCCGAACGACTACCAGGTCGGCCAGACCGGCAAGGTGGTCGCGCCCGACCTCTACATCGCCATCGGCATCTCCGGCGCCATCCAGCATCTCGCCGGGATGAAGGACAGCAAGACGATCGTGGCGATCAACAAGGACGAAGAAGCCCCGATCTTCCAGGTGGCCGACTACGGTCTCGTGGGCGATCTCTTCCAGCTCGTTCCCGAGCTGACCGCCGCGATCGAGAAAAAGTAAAGTAACCCGAGGGTCCCCATCATGATCAAGCGCATCGGCGTCATCGGTGCCGGCCAGATGGGCAGCGGCATCGCCCATGTCTGCGCGTTGAAGGGCTTCGACATCCGCCTCGCGGATGTCGACCAACCCCATCTCGACAAGGGCATCGATGCGATCTCTCGGAACATGGACCGGCAGATCGGCCGCGGCATGATCCGTCCGGAGGACAAGGATTCGGCACTCAACCGCATCTCGACCTCCACCGACTACAAGGCGTTCGCCGACTGCGACCTGATCGTCGAGGCGGCGACCGAGAACGAGGCGGTGAAGCGGGAGATCTTCAAGAAGGTCTGCGAGGGCCTGCCGGCCAACGTCCTGCTCGCCACCAACACCTCGTCGATCTCTGTGACCAGGCTCGCCGCCGTCACCGACCGGCCCGGCAAATTCATGGGCATGCACTTCATGAACCCGGTTCCGCTGATGGGGCTGGTCGAGCTGATCCGCGGCATCGCCACGGAGGAGGAGACCTTCCGCACGGTGCGCGAGGTCGTGGTCAAGCTCGACAAGAAGCCGGTCAATGCCGAGGATTTCCCGGCCTTCATCGTGAACCGCATCCTGCTGCCGATGATCAACGAGGCGGTCTATGCGCTCTACGAGGGCGTCGGCAACGTCGAGGCGATCGACACCGGCATGAAGCTCGGCGCCAACCATCCGATGGGCCCGCTCGAGCTGGCTGACTTCATCGGCCTGGATACCTGCCTCTCGGTGATGCAGGTGCTGCATGAGGGCTTGGCCGATTCGAAGTACAGGCCGTGCCCGCTGCTCGTGAAGTATGTCGAGGCCGGCTGGATCGGCCGCAAGGTCAAGCGCGGCTTCTACGACTATTCCGGCGAGCGCCCGGTCCCGACCCGCTGACGGGGCGGGCGGCGCGATGCGTATCGCCGTCCTGCATTTCGCCCACGAAACGGTGACGTTCCTCCCGAACGACACCACGCTCGCCGATTTCATCTATCCCGGCTCAGCCGCCAGCGGCGAAGCGCTGCTGGCGCACGATCCCAAGTCCTACATGGGCGGGTTCGTGAAGGTGGCGCGCGAGTATGACGGCGTCGAACTGGTCGGCATCGAGTCGCCGCTGTGGCCGAAGACCGGCACCGGCTCGGGCTGGATCACCGAAGAAGCCTACGAGACATTTCTCGGCCGCATGATCGCGGGCTTGAAGGAGCAGGGGCCGTTCGACGGCGTCTATCTCAGCCTGCACGGCGCGATGGGCGTGCGCGGCGTCGCGCGACCGGAGGCCGATATTGCGCGCCGGGTTCGCGAAGTGGTCGGACGCAAGGCCTTCATCGTCGGCACTTTCGATCCGCACGGTAACGAGGACGCCGAGTTCCTGGCCCAGGCCGACATGGCTTTCACGGTCAAATACTTCCCGCACTACGACAGCCACCTGCAGGGGCAGCGCGCGGCGCGCATGCTGGTGCGCGCGATTCGCGGCGACTACGTCCCGGCCACGGTGACGGTGAAGGTGCCGATCATCACCCCGACCGTGCTGCAATGGACCGGCGCCTCGCCGTGGATGGACCTGGTGCAGCGTGCCCTCGTCTGGGAAGCGCGCGAGCCCGACGTCTACGTGAACGTCTTCTTCGGCTTTCCCTTCGCCGACGTGCCCGATGTCGGCCTGACCTTTCAGGTCATGACCAACGGCAATGCCGCGCTGGCCCAAAAGGTCGCCGACGACATGTCGTCCTGGGCCTGGCGCCGTCGCGAAGCGCTGCTCAACACCGCGAAGGTCCATCCGATTCCCGAGGGCGTCCGGCTCGCCAAGGAAGCCATGGCACGCGGCGAGACGCCTGTCGTGCTGGCCGACCATAGCGATCGTTCGGGCTACGCGACCTGGATCCTCAGGGAAGTGATCGAGCAAGATCTGTCGGACGTGCTGATCGCCACGATCGCAGATGCCAAGGTCATCGACGCGCTGAAGGCCGAAGGCGTGAAGGTGGGCGACCCGTTCGATCGCGAGATCGGCGGCCTCGCCGACGAATCCGCCGGCCGGCCCGTCCGCGTCACCGGCACGGTGATCGGCGCGCACGAAGCGCACGGCACGCTGTGGGTGAGCGTCTCGTTCGGTCGCGGCAACGTCGTGCTGATCAGCCGCTATCTAACGCAGATCGTTGAGCCGTCGGAGTTCGTGCGGTGGGACCTGGATCCCGTACGGTTCAAGGTGATCGCCATCAAGTCGCGCGTGCACTTCCGCCGCGGCTTCGACGATAGTGGTTTCGCGAAGACGATCCTGCTGGTCGAGCCCGTGGAGCCGTTCCTCGGCACCGTGCGGCTCGACGGGCTGCGCTACCGCAACGTCGACCTGAAGAACTTCTATCCCTACGGCGACGTCGACTTCCCGCAAGCGAGACCCTCATGACCAGCCCGCTGTTCCGCCCCTTCGCGACCAGGTCGCTGTCGCTGCCCAATCGTCTCGTCATGGCGCCGATGACGCGCTCCAAGAGCCCCGGCAGCATCCCGGGCGCCGACGTCGCGGCCTATTACCGTCGCCGGGCCGAGGGAGGTGTCGGCCTGATCGTCACCGAGGGCACCACGGTCGACCGGCCGGCCGCCTCGAACGACACCAACGTACCGGACTTCCATTCGCCGGCGGCTCTCGCGGGCTGGCGCCGCGTCGTCGAGGAGGTGCACGCCGCGGGCGGCAAGATCGCGCCGCAGCTCTGGCACCAGGGCATGATGCGCAAGACCGGCACCGGCCAGCATCCCGAGGCCCCGTCCGACGGCCCGTCCGGCCTGTCGGCTTCGGGCAAGCAGGTCGGCCCGCCGATGAGCGAGGCCGACATCGCCGACACGATCGACGCTTTCGCCCGCGCCGCCGGTGTTGCGCAGGAGATCGGTTTCGATGCCGTCGAGATCCATGGCGCGCATGGCTACCTGATCGACCAGTTCTTCTGGGAGGGCGCGAACAAGCGCGAGGATGCCTGGGGCGGCGACTTCGTGCAGCGCACGCGCTTCGCGGCCGAGATCGTGAAGGCGATCCGGGCGCGGGTCGGCGCTGACTATCCGATCATCTTCCGCTTCTCGCAGTGGAAGCAGCAGGACTTCACGGCGCGGCTGGCGCCGACGCCCGACGAGTTGGCGCGCTTCCTCGAGCCGCTGACGGAGGCCGGCACCGACATCTATCACTGCTCGACCCGCCGCTTCTGGGAACCCGAGTTCGAGGGCTCGACGCTCAACCTCGCGGGCTGGACGAAGAAGCTCACCGGCAAGCCCACGATCACCGTGGGCTCGGTCGGCCTCAAGGGCGCGGACTTCGTGCAGACGTTCCGCACACGCGAGGATTCCGAGATCGGCGATCTCGGCGAACTCGAAGCACGGCTGGAGCGCGAGGAGTTCGATCTCGTCGCGGTCGGTCGTGCGCTGCTCGCCGACCCGCAGTGGGCGGCCAAGGTGCGCGAAGGACGTATCGGGGAGCTTGCGCCGTTCTCGGCATCCTCGCTGGCGACACTGGCGTAGGAAACGTCTTTTGCTGGGGGCGCGCCACTCCAGTGGCGCGATCTCATCGGGTGTCGCTAATGACGCGCCACTGGAGTGGTGCGCCCCCAGCAGAATAAAGCGACAAAGGGAGTCGAAACATGCGCCAGATATTCAAGCCTCTCATCGCGGCCGCCGTACTCGCCAGCGTGGCGCTGCCGTTCGCGCCGGCCCAGGCGCAATGGGTGTTCGTCGCCCGCAAGGCCTTGGGCCGCATCCACCAGATGACCGAAGGCAGCCAGCCGGATGGCCGCGCCGGCTACGATTTCGCGACGGTCCTGCTCGACGCCCATGCCGACAAGATCTTCTCGACCGCACTCGACCTCGCGCGCAAGAATCCGTCGGTGCGCGTCCTGATGCAGGATCCCGGTGCACGCCGCATTCAGATCGCCGAGGGCGATCGCACCGCCACGCTGAACGTCGTGCCCTTCAACGACGATGTCTCGCAGCTGATGATCGCGGGCCATGCCGGCGCCGGCGAGAGCTCGACCGCGTCGATGGTCGTCCAGGCGGTGCTGCGGGTCTGCAAGGAAATGGGCAAGCACTGCGAGGTCAGCAACTGACGTCACGCCTCCCAATCGAGGCCGATGTCGAGGACGCTGGCACTGTGGGTCAGCCAGCCGGCTGAGATCAGGTCGACGCCGCTGGCCGCGATGGCCGGCGCGGTCTGCGGCGTGATGCGGCCGGAGGCCTCGGCGATGGCGCGGCCGTCTATCATCCGGACCGCTGCGGTGAGCTGATCGGGCGTCATGTTGTCGAGCAGGACGGCATCGACACCGGTCGCCAGCGCCTCTTCCAGTTGATCCAGCGTATCGACCTCGACCTCGATCTTCACGAGATGGCCGACGCCGCGGCGCGCCGCGAGGATCGCGGGCCGGATGCCGCCGGCCACGGCGACATGGTTGTCCTTGATGAGAACGCCATCGTCGAGGCCGAAGCGGTGGTTCATGCCGCCGCCCACGCGCACCGCGTATTTCTGCAGCGCCCGCAGCCCGGGCATCGTCTTGCGCGTGCAGCAGATGCGCGCCTTGTGACCGTGCACCGCCTCGACCAGCGTCGCGGCGCCACTGGCCACGCCGCTGAGATGCCCGAGGAAGTTCAGAGCGACCCGCTCGGCGGTCAGCATACCGCGCGCCGGACCGGCGATGGTCGCGATGCGGTCGCCGGGCTGGAGAGGCGTGCCGTCCGGCCTTTCCATCACGATCTCGATTGAAGGATCGACCAGCCGGAAGGCCGTCGCCGCTGCGGCAAGGCCCGCCACGACGCCGCGCTGCCGCGCGACCAGCGCGGTCTTTGCCTTTGCCGATGCCGGCACGATTGCGTCGGTCGTGAGATCGCCGGCGCGGCCGAGATCCTCCAGGAGGGCGGCACGAACCACAGGTTCGACCATGAGGAGGGGAAGGAAGGGGATCATCGTCATGGCCTCAGATTTCCAGCATGCGTTCGACGGCGCGGCGGGCCGGCTGGGCCACCGCCGGGTCGATCGTCACTTCGTGCTGCATCGTCTCGAGCGTGCGGCGGATCTTCGGCAGGGTGATCTGCTTCATGTGCGGGCAGAGGTTGCACGGCCGGATGAACTCGACCTCGGGATGCTGTACGGCGACGTTGTCGCTCATCGAGCATTCGGTCACGAGCACGACCCTGGCCGGCCGCTTCGCATCGACATAGTCGATCATCGCCGCGGTCGAGCCGGTGAAATCGGACTCACCTACGACCTCGGGCGGACATTCCGGATGGGCGAGCACCACGATGCCGGGATGGCCGGCGCGCAGCTGGCGGATGTCCTGCGCCGTGAACCGTTCGTGCACCTCGCAGTGCCCGGCCC
>JAGNNA010000015.1 GCA_017990895.1 Reyranella sp. | reverse complement strand
GCTCCAACCGGCCGCACGCGGCCAACGCCGGCAACCCGATGGGCCAGAACGATCCCGTCGCCGCGGTCGGCTACACCTCGCTGCCGGTCGATCCGATGCTCGGCTACCTGGTCGGGGCCGGTTCGACGCGCGTCGTCTCGGCATCGCCCTATCCCGGCACCAATCCCGCCGGCATCCACAAGACCGAGATCACCTACGGTCTGATGATGAACATGTCAGATGGGCTGGGTGTGAACTGCACCTACTGCCACAACAGCCGCTCCTTCAGTGACTGGAGTCAGAGCACGCCGCAGCGCGCGGTTGCCTATCACGGTCTGCAGATGGTGCGGAGCCTCAACAACAACTACCTGGTGCCGCTGCAGAGCACGTGGCCGGAAAGCCGGCTGGGGCCGACGGGCGACGCGCCGAAGATCGCCTGCGCGGTCTGCCACCAGGGCGCCAACAAGCCGCTGCTCGGCGCCAACATGTTGAAGGACAATCCCGAGCTGGCCGGCCCCGCGCCGCGCCGCTGATCGTCACATCGGGCGACCTCGCCTCACTCGTGTTACTCTGGATCCGGAGTAAGCGGTGAGGTGAGGGTAGTGTCCGAGACCGGTGGTGCGACGCGCCATGGATAGCGTCGAGCTTTCCGACAATCTGTCGACCCTGCTGCGCGAGGGTACCCGGGCGCAGCATGTGCGTGCCGAGCGTTCCGGCTTCATCGCCGACCTGCTGCGGGGCCGCGGCGAGCGCACGGGCTACGTTCTCCTGCTTCGCAACCTGCTGCCGGCCTATCGGGCGCTCGAGCAGGGGCTCGAGCGTCATGGTGCCTCCCCGGTGTTCGCCGGCCTTGCCTGGCCGGCGCTGTTCCGCTCTCTCGCGCTGGAGCGCGATCTCGATGCGCTGGTCGGCCCCGATTGGCCGCGGACCATCGCACTCCTCCCCGAAGGAAAGAGATACGCCGAGGTCGTGGCGGCGGCGAGTGGCGGCGCCGGGCACCGGCTGCTGGCGCATGCCTATACGCGTTACCTGGGCGACCTGAGCGGCGGACAAGTCATCGGCCGGCTGCTCGGGCGTTCTCTCGGGATGGGAGAAGAGGCCCTGTCGTTCTACCGGTTTGCCGCCATCGAGGACCCCGACACGTTCAAACGGGATTTCCGCCACGCGCTCGATGCGGCGAGCCCGCTGGTCGACAGGGCTTTGGTTGTCGAAGAGGCGGTCACGGCGTTCGAACTCAACATCGCGCTGTCGGAAGCGATCCACCGCGCGGTCTAGAGTCTTTCCGACGCGGATTGAAATGTCAGGGTTCGGAATCAATCTCTTCCCCATTCAAATGGGGAAGTGCCCCGTCATACGGGGCGATGGGGTCAGAGGCGCCGAAAAGCTTATGACCCCTCCGTCGACGTAAGACGTCGACACATCCCCATTTGAATGGGGAGGCGATTCTACTTCACTCGGAAAGACTCTAGGCCTCAGGTTTCGTCGTCGGACGTCCGACTGGCGTGCCATACCAGCTGCTCCAGCACCTCGGCGGACCGCGTCACCGAGGCCCGCACACCGTGCAGAAGTTCGGGCATCTGGCTCACGTCGATGCCGTCGGTGATCTCGAGCGCGGCGAGCTGGGCGTTCTCGATCATGGGCGACAGCATGTTCTGAAAGGTCAGGTCGCCCTTGCTGTCGAGCCGCACGTTGGTCAGCCGCCGGCGATCGACAAGGCCCGCCTGGATGTCGCGCCGCGCGACGTCGGCCATCTTGCGCTCCGTGAGGTCGAAGAACAGGATGACGTAACCCAGCATCTTGTCGGGCGAGACCTGCACCGGGTCGGCGCGGACCAGCAGCGGCCGTGCGCCGCCATCCGGCAGTTTCAGGGATGCCTCGCTGCGCCAGGCATCGCGCCGCGTGATGAGGTCGCGCAGGCGTCGGCGTACCGAGGTCGGGTCGGTGAACAGCGGTGCGAGGTCATCGAGCGACTGCAGCTTCGGGCGGCCGCCGACCAGCAGCCGTTCGAAGGCTTCGTTGGCCAGCAGGATTGCGCCATTCGAATTGCAGATGATCACCGGCTGGCCGGCGCGCTCGACCTCTTGGCTGACCTGCTCGAGCTGGTGCTGGGCGATCAGCATGCGCACCGAGCGGAGCTGAAGCACCACGTCGGCCACCGTCTCGCCGATCAGGCGGCCGGCGACGAGGTCGCCCGCACTCCAGGGCTGCGACGTGTTTTCGACCAGCTGGTGCCATTGCGCGAACGAACGGCGCGGGGACAGGTCGGACGGATCGTTGCCGACCTCGTAGGGCTTCTGCGGATCGCCGCCCCATGTCACGGTCCGGATCTGCTCGGGCCGGAACCACATGAGGTACTCGCCCGGCGAGGTCGATACGCGCGTCGCCAGCAGGCCGCTGGCCACGGGACGGATCGACGCGAATTCCGGTTCGTCGACGCTCAGCTGCTCGGTCGAGAACACCCCCAAATTGTCGGAGCCGTTCCGGCTGGCGCGATGGTCGAGCAAGGCACCGATGTCGCGGAGCTCCTGGGTACCCGGCACGTCGCCGACGACGTGGAGCTGGCCCTCGAACAGCAGCGCCGCGCCACTGGCGCCGACCGGCTGAAGCAGCGTCTGCGAGCCGTCGAAAAGCGCCTGCTTCCAGTCGCCTTCCCGCGACACCGACGTGACCAGGCGCTGCTCGATGCGGCGGACCGAGAGCTCGATCTGCGCCTGCGCGAAGCTCTCCAGCGCCGCGATGCGGGTGCCGACCGCTTCGGCCAGCAGTTCGCAAACCGCCCGGACCTCGAAGTGCACGAAACGCGGGCTGTAGTGGTGGCAGGAGATCAGTCCCCACAGCTTGCCGCCGACCATCAACGATGCGACCAGCGTCGCGCCGACGCCCATGTTCTTGAGGTATTGGATGTGGATCGGCGACATCGCGCGCAGGAAGCACATCGACATGTCGAGGTCCTTGCCCGTCGCCGGCGAAAAGCGGGGCAGGACCGGCGCCGGCCGCGCATTGACGTCGACCAGTACGCGGACGCGGTTACGCTCATAGAGGTGGCGGGCGACCTGCGGGATGTCGGAGGACGGATAGCGGTTGCCGAGGAATGCCTCCAGCTCCGGCTCGCGGCGCTCGGCGATGACCTCACCATGCCCGTGCGAGTCGAAGCGGTAGACCATCACGCGGTCGTAGCTCGTCAGTCGCTTGAAGATTGCCGCGGTGTCGTCGCACAGGGCCCGCAGTGTCGCGGCAGAGAGGATCGTCTGCACCGATTGCTCGATGTTCTGCGACAGGTCGACCGACGGTCCGGCACGCTCGAGTTCAACGACGAGGCCGCCTGCCGGCGGTCGATGCAGCAGCCCGTCGAAGGCGGCGGCCGGGCGGCCGACAGTGCAGCGGACGGCGCGCGGGATCTTGTGCAGCGGGTCGTCGAGATGCGGGCGGATCGAGCGGCCGAGATCGCCGGGGAGGTCGCCCAGCGGCAGGCCGACCGGGCTCGCGTCCAGGCCGAGAAATTCAGCCGCGTTCTCGCTTGCCTGGACGATGATCCTTTCGGGCTCGCTCACCACCAGCAGCGCGCCATGGGGCTGGATCGACGCGGCAAACTGGATCTGCTCGCGCTCGCAATTGGAGAGGTCTGCTTCGCCGAAAGCCGGTGTTGGGCGCGCCGGATCATTGGCCGCCAGTCGCGAAAACCTGCGATCAGGCGTCGTCGTCAGTCTCCACCGGGGATCGTTGCTCCATGCCATAGCGCTTCAGTTTGGCATAAAGGCTCTGCCGACTCAGTCCCAGAATTTCTGCGGCGACGGTGCGATTACCGCCTGCCGCCTCGATGGCCGATTTGATGTGATGGCGCTCGACGACGCCGATGGTTTCGTCGACCAGCGTGCGAAGCGGAACTTTGCCGAGTTGCTCGCTGACCGGGCTGAGGGCCGACAGAAGCCGGCGGTCGTCGACCGGCGGCGGGAGCCTCCGGCTGACGTCGCGCACCACCATGCAGAGCGGTGTCCCGGCGGCATCGCTCATGCCCGCGAGGGAAATCTCGACCTCGGTCTCCGTGCCCAGTTCTCCGTGTACGATCGTGGAGAACAACCGCACGACACGATGGCGCCTGTAGTTGGCAAGCAGGGTCGGAACGTCGGCACCCGGCCGCCACAGCCAGCGCGCCGCACTTTCGCCGATCACCGCGTCGGGAGACGTCACCTCGACGAGGTCGAGGAAGGCCCGGTTGGCCTGGCGAATGACGCCTTCATCGTCGAGCACGACCAGTCCGTCGGGCACGCAATCGAGCATGCGGCTGCCCGTCATCTCCGCCGCCGCGGGCGTGGGCGCCGGCCGGCTGGTCTCGACGGGAGACATATGCAGCAGGAACAACAGGCCTCCCTCCGAAAGGGTCGGCACCGCACGAACCATCCAGGGGACACGGTCCCTGCCGATATGCATCATCATGCCGGGCGACTTGCCGTACTCACGCGCCCGCTCCAGCATTGCCTGGAAAGGCTCGCGCTCCTGCGCGTCGATTTCCTGCAGGAAGTCCCGGTCGTCGAGTCCCTGATTGTGGCGGGGCGGCGGTCCCAGCGCCACGAGCGCAGCCGGATTGGCCTCGAGGATGCGACTCGTCGAAGGCCTGAGCAGCACCACCGCTTCGCTGGTCGCCTGGAAAAGCAGGCGGTAGCGGGTCTCGACCTCGCGCACCTTCCAGTGCTCGCGTTCCATCATCTGCTGTGCAGCGATGAGGCGCGACTGCAATTCGGCGACCGCCTGCAGGCTCTTGCCGATCGCGATCAGCCCGGCACGACCGCCGAGCATGATCGTCGTGTATTCCATCGGGAGCTCGAGGCCACTCGGGAAGCGCTGGGTGACCTGACGGAAGGCCGAGACACCGCCCGCCCTGGCGTCGTCAAGGATACGGCGAACCTTGTCGCCGCCGCGGTCGATGACGGTATCCTGCCAGGGCCTGCCCAGCAGGCCATCAGTCGGCTCGTTGGAGACCGTACCTGCGAGGGTGGCGCTCCTGATCACGCCGTCGATGTCCATCAACAGCGTGACGTCCGGTTGGATGGCCGAAATTGCATTCATGACGTTTCCAGTACGATACCCGGGCGAAAGTCCGTCGAACGACCTGACAGTCCGCCTTTACGCTCAAAAGGTCATGCGAGACGCAGGCCTCAGCGCGTTGACAGTCGAACCCCCCACCAACAGTTTCACCATAGTCACAAGTCGCTTCAGAAACCATATGGAAATATGGGATTTTCAGCGTGGGAAAGCGTGAATACCGATTGTCAGGTAGGCTTGTCGGATATGGTGTGGTGTATTAACTAGACAATACGGGGGCAGATACTTTTCATCCGGGAGGAAGGGATTTTTGCATGAAGTACTCCGTGTTGCTGACAGTATTGGCGACCGCACTGGCCGCTGGCTCCCACAGTGCCTCCGCCCAGGATTGGGCCGGCGGTGACGCTGAAAACGGCAAGAAGGTCTTCAACAAGTGCATGACCTGCCATCGTATCGGCGATGACGCCAAGAACCTGGTCGGTCCGGTCCTGACCGGCGTCGTCGGGCGGACGGCCGGAACCTACCCCGGGTTTACGTACTCGGCCATCAACCACAGTGCCGGCGAAAACGGGCTGGTGTGGACGGAGCAGATGATCTTCGAGTATCTGCCCAACCCGAACAACTTCCTGAAGAAGTACCTGACGGACAAGGGCAAGGCGAACCTGGCGACAGGCTCGACGAAGATGGTGTTCAACCTGCCGAACGCCCAGGAACGCAAGGACGTCATCGCTTTCCTCAAGACCTTCCCCAAGAAGGACTGACGCACACCGGCCATCGCCTGCAGGGAAGCCTGCGGGCGAACCGCCCGTGCATGCCTCGCGCCGCAGGCCGCCTGGGGTTTCGTTTCACATCGAGCCGCTGCCCCTCATCGTGAGGCGTCGTGCCCCTTCGAATACCTCGGGGTTAACGCGTCGCGGCGTCTCGAAGGATGGGCAACGGATGGCGTGCTTCAATCCCGCCCGGAAGGGCTCGAGGGCGCGACCACGCCGAAAAGGTGGGCGAGATCCTTGAAGAAGATGCGCACGTGCGCCATCGGGTGGGACCGGACGAGTTCCTTGTTCATGTAGGACTCCCACGTCAGGCGCTGCACGTCGGCATCGTCACACATCGTCACGAAGCGTTCCCGCCGACGGTCGTTCTTGTACCAGAAGCGCTGCATGATCCCGAGCGCCCAGAAGACCCGGCCATGCTGCTTCATGAAGCGCTTGCGCGCCGTCGCCAGCGCGCGCGCATCGCCGGTCGCGAGGAATGTCTCGACCGCCTCCGCCGCAAGGCGGCCGCTCGCCATGGCGTAGTAGATGCCCTCGCCCGACGCGGGCGCCACGACGCCCGCGGCATCGCCCGCCAGCACGACGTTGCGACCGTCGTCCCAGCGCTTGAGCGCCTGCATCGGGATCGGCGCGCCCTCGCGTCGCACCGTCTCTACCTGGTCGAGCCCGGCGTGCCGGCGCAGGTCGCCGACCGCGGAACGCAGACCGAAGCCCTTGTGGGCGCTGCCGGTGCCGATGCTGGTGGTATCGCCGTGCGGGAAAACCCAACCGTAGAAGTCCGGCGACAGCGAGCCGCGGTAGTAGACGTCGCAGCGGTTGCCCTGGAAGTCGGCCGTCCCCTTCTCCGGAGAGCGCACGATCTCGTGGTAGGCGAAGACGCACGGTACGCGCTCGGCGCCCCGCACGCATTGCCGGCCGACCTCGGAGCGGGCGCCGTCGGCGCCGATGACGACGCTGGCCCGCACTGTTTCCGACCGGCCGTCCTTGGTGCGATATGTCACCGTGACGCCGCCGTCGCCGTCACGAGACAGGCTTTCATACAGGCCGGTGCGCCGCTCCACGCCACCCCGGGCAGCGCGCTCCCGCAGCCATTCGTCGAACACGTCGCGGTCGACCATGCCGACGAAGCCATCCTCGATCGGCATGACGACCCGCCGGTCAGTCGGCGAGACGATGCGCGCGCCACGCACCTTCGCCACCAGGAGCGAGTCGGGAATCTCGAAGTCGCGCAGGAGGCGCGGCGGGATCGCGCCACCGCACGGCTTGATGCGGCCGGCACGGTCGAGCAGCAGGACGCGACGGCCGAGTTTCGCCAGGTCGAGCGCGGCCGTGGCGCCTGCCGGGCCGCCGCCGACTACCACGGTGTCGTAAAGGTCGTTCGTCATCGCGTGGCACCCTCCTCGAGTGGCGGTACGAGCCCGAGGCCGCCTGGCCTCACGCCAGGGCCCGGCGCATGTTTCTCTTCGTCCAGCGCGCCGGCGGCACGCACCGCCAGCGAGGCGGCGACGACGAACAACAGGGCCTCGATGCAGAACACCGTGCCGTAGGCTGCCACGGCACTGCCCAGCACGAGGCGGGCGAGATCGCTGGCCGAGGTGCCGAGCAGGCCGCCGGCGCCGAAGGCGATCGCCTGCGCCGCGCCCCACAGGCCCATGCGGACGCCCTCCCGGCGTGCCCGGCCGCGGCCGACCAGCGACATCATCGAGCCGATCGCGGCGATGGCATAGACGCCGTTGGCGAGGCCGAGGGCGAATACCGAGGCCTGCAGCGGCCACGGCGGGCCGATTGCACCCGCCACGGCGAGCCCGATCAGGGCCAGCGCCGAGGCGAGGCAGCCGCCGATCGTCCACACTTTGAGAGAACCCAGCCGCGGCAAGCCGGCGACGCCGCTGCTGAACACCGCCACGACCAGCATGCCGGTCAGCACGCCGCCGTTCTGGATACCCGACAATTGCGTCGTCTGGCCGGGCGTGAGGCCGAACACCAACCCGGCAAACGGCTCGAGGATCAGGTCCTGCGCGCTGTAGGCGATCATCGACAGGAAGACGAAGATCGCGAACCGGCGGGTCTGTGGCTCCTGCCAGACCTCGCGCAGGGCATCGCGGAAAGAGCCGGACTTGTCGGCGGCAGGAGCCGAAGCGACCGCGGCCGGCGCCGCGGGTTCCATGCCCCACACGGCACACAGTGCCAGCAGGAAGGCGACGATCGCCATGATCGCCGCGACTTCGACCAGGCGCAGGGGAGAGAAGGGGTCGAGCAGCTTGCCGCTGACCATCGCGGTCAGGATGAAGCCCATGATCATCATGACCCAGACGATGGTGGCGGCTGCCCCGCGGCGTGTCTCGTCGGTGCGTTGGGCGAGCAGTACCAGCAGCGAGGTGCCGGCGGCGCCGACGCCGAGGCCGATCATCACGAAGGCCGCGACCGAGAGCGCGACGCCGGCCACCAGGTTCGATGCCATCCAGGCCGTGGCGATGGCGGCCAGCAGGCCGCCGCCGCTGAGAGTCGCCATGCCGCCCACGATCCAGGGGGTGCGCCGTCCGCCGATGTCCGAGCCATGGCCCAACCGTGGCCGGAAGACCTGAAGCGCGTAGTGCAGGCCGACCAGTGCGCCCGGCAGCAGTGCCGGCAACGCGAGTTCGACCACCATGACGCGGTTGAGCGTCGAGGTCGTGAGAACCACGACCGAGCCCAGGGCCATCTGCACGATGCCGAGGCGGGCGATGCCCAGCCAGCCGAGCTTCTCGTCGTTCATCATGCCTTTCCTTGCGGCAACATCGCTCATGGCATCCCCGCCACGTCGGGGCGAACCGCGAAGGCGCTGACCAGCATGCCGATCACGAAGAGCGATACGCCCGTCGCGTTGTACCAAGGCGCGCGCTCGCGCGGATTGGCGAGCAGCGTGCGCATCAGCACGAACTGGCCCAGCACGAGCACGGCGACCGCTGCGGCGTGCACCGGTGCGCCCCACGACCACAGCAGCGCGACCACCGCGAACTGCGGCACGGCCATGAAGACGCAGGCGACGCGACCGGCCAGAACCGGGCCGAGCCGGACCGGCAGCGAGCCGACGCCCATGCGGCGGTCGCCCTCGATCGACTTGAAGTCGTTGAGCGTCATGATGCCATGCGCTCCGACGCTGTAGAGCAGGGCGAGCCACAGCACCGCGGCCGTTGGCGCTCCGCCGCCGGCGACCATCGCGCCGGTCAACCAGGCCAATCCCTCGTAGCAGGCGCCGCATGCCGCGTTGCCCCACCAGCCGTTCTGCTTCAGTCGCAGCGGCGGCGCGCTGTAGGCCCAGGCGAGCGCCAGTCCGGTGATTGCGGCGGCGAAGACCAGGGTGCCCAGCGTCGCAGCCACGAGCAGCGAGAGCGCGGTCCAGACGAGCGCGATGTGCAAGCCCCACCGGCCGGGCAGGCGGCCCGACGGGATAGGCCGGTGCGGCTCGTTGATCGCATCGACGTGGCGGTCGAACCAGTCATTGATCGCCTGGCTGGTGGCGCAGACCAGCGGCCCCGCCAGAATGACGCCGAGGACGATGGTCGGCCACTTGCCCGGGGCCACGCCGCCGGCCGAGACGACGCCGCAACCGAAAGCCCACATTGGCGGGAACCAGGTGACGGGCTTCAGCAGTTCCAGCATTGCCGAGGGCTGGGGCCAGTTGGCTCGCGCCGCCATCAGTCGGTGTCTCCCGGTTGTGGCGGCCCGTCGGCGAGGCCGTAGCGGCGCAGCTTGACGTACAGGCTTTGCCGACTGAGCCCGAGGAGTTCGGCGGCCGAGGCGCGGTTGTCGTCGGTCAGGCGCAGCGCCGCCTCGATGGAGAGCTTCTCGATCAGGTCGGTGGTCTCGCGCACCAGCTGCTTCAGGGAGACCCGCCCGACCAGTTCGGTGAGCTGCTCGACCGAGCGCGGCATGTCGACGATCGTCGCGGATGCGGACTTCGGCTGCCGCCGGCTGCCGCGCACCAGGAAGCCGAAATAGGGCGTGTCGCCGATGCTGACCGACACGCCGGAAATTTCGACGTCGGCGGTCGCGCCGTACTCGTTGCGCAAGGTGGTGGCGAACAGACGGACGGAACTGCGCTGCCGGAGGTTGGAGATCAATATGCTGAGGTCGACGCCCGAGCGGCCGAGCCAGCGCTCGATCGACTGGCCGCGGGCCTGCTCCTGGTTGGTGAGCTCGGCCATCCCGAGAAAGGCCTCGTTGGCCATCTGCACGTGGCCGTCGGCGTCCGTCACGACGAAGCCATCGGGCGCATTCTCCATCAGCTTCAGCACCGGCGAGGCGAGGGACGTACCGGCGCCGCCGCCGATCGTGGCCGGTTCGAACGACAGGCGGACGAGGAACATCGCCGAATCGTCCTGCCGGAACAGCGATATCGACAGCGTGACGGGGCCTTCGCTGCCCGGCATGTGGACATGGGTCATGCCCGGCCGCCCGTTGGCCTTCACGCCGGTCAACAGGTTCTGAACGGTGCGCCACGTCCCGCGTTCGAACGCCTCGACGAAGGGACGGCCGACCACCCGGCCGCCCGTCAGCCGCAGCACCCGCTCGGCGGCCGGATTGCATTCGGCGATTCGCTGGGTGCCGACGTCGACGATCAGCACCGGCTCCGACGACATCTGGAACAGCAACCGGTAGCGGGTCTCGATGTGGCGGAGCTTGGCGTAGTCGCGCTCCATCGACTGCTGTGCTTCGATCAACTGCTGCTGCAGGGCCGACACCGGGCGCAAGTCGCGACCGAAGACGACGTACCGCCCGTAGGCATCGACCTGGACCGCACAATAGTGAACCGGCGCCGGTGGGGTGCCGGGCGGCACCGGGTGGTTGACGTGACGCCAGCGCGGCGTCTTGCCCGAGGCCGCTTCCCGCAAAATGGTCTCGATCTTGGCGCGGCTGTCGGCGGTGACGGTCTCGGCCCAGGGCCGACCGCGCCAGCGTCCCGCGCCGTCGAGGTCGCGCGCCAGTTCGTCGTTGTTGAAGGCGCAGTCGCGAATGATGCCGGCCTGATCGACGATGAGGGTGACGTCGGCCGCCGCCGTCGCCATTGACGCAACCGCGTCCGCGTCGAGTTCGGCGAGAAATTTCCTCGGGGACTTGAAGGGCTTCACGACGCGATTACTTTCCCCTGTTTCGGAGTTGCCTTCCTCCCGATCCCCGTCCTGTCCTCTCCTGGCAGGATCTATCTCGTTCTCAGCTGTTCCATGAGGCTGTAGGCCTGCACTGCCGCCTGCCGCCCGCCGGTGGCGACGACGTCGGCGCCGACGCGGTCGACCATTTCCGGATGGTCCTTGAACACCGGGCCTCCGACCATCACGGCGAGCGCGCCGTTGCGCGAGGCGCGGCGGATCTGGCGGATGGCCGCGGTCAGTTCGTCGAGGTGGCTTTCGCTGCTGAGCGACAGCTCGATCACGTCGAACCATTCGCGATCGACGAAGTTCACCGCTTCGGCGCGCGAGGCCGACGAATCGACGAAGGCGTCCCAGCCGTCGCGGCGCAGGAACTCAGCGGCGAGCGCCAGTTCGAAGGCGCCGAACATGAGGTAGCCGAAGGAACCGCGCTCGCCCGGAGCGGGCATCAGCAGGGCGCGGCGACCGTGTTCGCGCATTTCGATCTCGTGCCGGAAAGCGCGCCCGAAATGATGCAGCAGGTTCTGCATTCGCATCACCGCCATGGTCACCTTCACGAAGTCCACGGCGTCGGCGTTCCACAGCTCGCCCAGCCGGCGCGCCGCCGGCTCGAACAGGTCGATGTAGATGGTCTCGAGGGTCTGCTGGTGGGCACGAAGCCCTTCGACGAAGTCGAGAGCCTCATCGATCGTGCCGGTCAGCACGATACGGCAGAACTCGATGACGGCCGGCTCGTCGGCTTCGACGACGGGTGCCGGCAGGGCGTCGCGGAAGGCGAGCACCAGGCGGGGAATGATCCCGCTCTCCACCGTGCCCAGGATCGCATTGCCGGCCCCGTTGCCGGCCTTGTTGGCGGGCGCGCCGTGCTGCCTGCGGCGCCCCCGTGGCGCGTCGAGGAGCAGTTCGCCGTTCTTTGCCCGGTCGAGCGCGCGCGGTCCCGACAGATAGTTTCGGGCTTCGACTGGGCGTCTCAGGTGCTCCGCCATGACCGTTTCCCCCTAGTTTATTTACGAAGCTTCGTATGGCTTCGAAATTTCGTCAAGTCAGATTGACGTATAGGAAAGTTGACATTCATTGGGCCGGGTCATACGCTTTTCTTCATCGCGACTTGCGCAACGGGAGGCGCGCAATGATCGAAGGTCGAGAGAAAGATAGAAATTACGGCCTTTTTTCTGATCGCGCCCGCCCCTCTCCGGGCTGTCAACGCGGTTAATATCGGAGGACGCCATGCACCAAGTGTCAAGGCATTCGTACTCGGTAGGCGGCCTGATCGAGCGCTTTGTTGATAATTTCAACTGCTGCCCCTGGGGCGTGAGTTCCGGCGGCGGCGCAGCCGACCAAAATCTGGACGCCCGCAAGTCGTTGTCGTCAACTCCACTTTACACTTCGGAACAGCGGCGTCGCCGCGACGAGTCTCCGTGGACGGCCGTCCAGGGTGTGCTCGCCCCGCTTCAGTTCGCCGTCTTCGCGATCAGCCTCGGGCTGGTCGTCTCCTACCTCCGGACCGGCGAGGGGCTGCAGGCGGCGACGTATTCGATCCTCGCCAAGACGTTCGTTCTCTACGCCATCATGGTCACTGGCTCGATCTGGGAGCACGCCGTGTTCGGCCGCTATCTCTTCGCCCCGGCCTTCTTCTGGGAGGACGTGGTCAGCATCGGCGTCCTGGCGCTGCACACTGCGTATGTCTGCGTCCTGATGATGGGCGGCAGCGTCGAGCTGCAGATCGGCATCGCGCTGGCGGCCTACGCTGCCTATCTGTTCAATGCCGGTCAGTACCTGCTCAAGCTGCGCGCCGCGCGCCTCGAGCGGCCCGTCCCGGCCCTGGCCCACGGACGGGCCGACCAATGACCCAGGCCATCGCCTGTGCCACCGAGCGGGTTTCGCCGCCCGCCGAAGGGTGGACGGTGCGACACGAGCGCGGCCAGCGCGAGGTGTTCTGCGGTCTCACCGGCATCGTCTGGCTGCACCGCACGATCCAGGACGCCTTCTTTCTGGTCGTCGGCTCGCGGACCTGCGCCCATCTCATGCAGTCGGCGGCCGGCGTGATGATCTTCGCCGAGCCGCGCTTCGCCACCGCCATCATCGAAGAGCGTGATCTCGCCGGCATGGCCGACATGAACGCCGAACTCGACCGGGTGGTGGGCCGGCTGCTCGAGCGCCGGCCGGACATCAAGCTGCTCTTTCTCGTGGGCTCCTGCCCGTCCGAGGTCATCAAGCTGGATCTCGTGCGCGCCGCCGCTCGGCTCTCGCACTCCCTGTCCGGCCGGGCGCGAATCCTGTCCTATTCGGGCAGCGGTATCGAGACCACCTTCACCCAGGGCGAGGACACCTGCCTCGCCGCACTGGCCGCCGATATGCCGGCCGAAGCGCCGGATGCGCCGCCGTCCCTGATGGTGGTCGGTGCACTGGCCAACGTCGTCGAGGACCAGATCCGCCGCCTGTTCGATCAGATGGGCATCGGGCCGGTCCGTTTCCTGCCGGGCCGGAAGGCCGCCGAACAGCCGCCCGTGGGTCCGAACACGCGCTTCCTGCTGGCGCAGCCGTTCCTCGCCGACACGGCGCGCGCCCTCGAACGGCGCGGTGCCGCCCGGCTCGATGCGCCTTTCCCACTGGGCGTCGAAGGCACGACGGCATGGCTCGAAGCCGCCGCCGCCGCGTGGTCCGTCAGCCGCGACCGCTTCGAAGCGGTCGTTGCCATCCCGCAGGCACGCGCCCGGCAGGCCCTGGCTCGCCACCGCGAGCGGCTGGGCGGCAAGCGTCTCTTTCTGTTTCCCGACTCGCAGCTCGAAGTGCCGCTGGCGCGCTTTGCGTCGCGCGAACTCGGCATGCGTCTCGTCGAGGTCGGTACGCCCTACCTGAATGCCCGCCTGCTGGGCCGCGAATTGCCGCTGCTGCCCGAGGGCACCGACGTCGTTGAGGGCCAGGATGTCGACGCCCAGCTCGACCGCTGTCGCGCGGCACGGCCCGATCTCATCGTCTGTGGCCTTGGCCTCGCCAACCCGCTGGAAGCCGAGGGCCTGACCACGAAGTGGTCGATCGAGCTGCTGTTCACGCCGGTCCAGGGCTACGAGCAGGCAGCCGATCTCGCCGAATTGTTCGCGCGCCCGTTGGCGCGGCGCGCGCTGTTGGAGGCCTGATCATGCAGCTCGCGGTATGGACCTACGAGGGACCGCCGCATGTCGGGGCGATGCGAATCGCCACCGCGATGACCGATGTGCACTATGTGCTGCACGCGCCGCAGGGCGACACCTACGCCGATCTGCTGTTCACGATGATCGAGCGCCGTGCGCAGCGCCCGCCCGTCACCTACACGACCTTCGAGGCGCGCGACCTGGGCGGCGACACGGCCACGCTTTTCAAGGATCACCTGCGTACGGCGTACGATCGCTTCCAGCCGAAGCTGATGCTGGTCGGCGCTTCGTGCACGGCAGAGCTTCTGCAGGACGACCCAGGCGGCCTCGCCCGCGCCGTCGGCCTGCCGATCCCCGTCATCGCCCTAGAGCTGCCGGCCTACCAGAAGAAAGAAAACTGGGGCGCCGCAGAGACCTTCTACCGCATCGTGCGCACGCTGGTTCGGCCGGCGCCGGCCGACGAGGCGACCGCGGCCGGACTGCGCAAGCGCTGCAACCTGCTCGGTCCTACGGCGCTCGGCTTTCGTCACCGGGACGACGTGCGCGAGATCACGGGTCTGCTCGGCGAGCTTGGCATCGACGTCAACGTCGTGGCGCCGCTCGGCGCGTCGCCGGCGGACATCGCCCGCCTGGGCGATGCCAGCTTCAACGTCGTGCTTTATCCAGAGATCGCCGGCCCGGCCGCCCTCTGGCTCGAGCGCACCCTGAAACAGCCGGCCATCCGGACCACGCCGATCGGTGATCGGGCGACGCGGCGCTTCATCGAGGAGGTCGCGGCGCTCGCCGGGGTCGACCCTTCGAGCGCGCTCGCCGCCGACCGTTCGCGGGCGCCATGGTATGCGCGATCGGTCGATTCGACCTACCTCACCGGGAAGCGCGTCTTCATCTTCGGCGATGCCACGCATGCCATCGCCGCTGCGCGGGTCGCCGCGCACGAACTGGGATTCAAGGTGGTGGGGCTCGGCACCTACAGCCGCGAGTACGCCCGCGAGGTGCGGCAGGCCGCGGCCGAGTTCGGGCTCGAGGCGCTGATCTCCGAGGACTATCTCGAGGTCGAGGAGAAGGTCGTCGAGCTGCAGCCGGAGCTGGTGCTCGGCACCCAGATGGAACGCCACGTCGCCAAGCGGCTGGGCATCCCCTGCGCGGTGATCTCGGCACCGGTGCATGTCCAGGACTTCCCGGCGCGCCACTCGCCGCAGATGGGCTTCGAGGGCGCCAATGTGGTGTTCGACAGCTGGGTGCACCCGCTGATGATGGGTCTCGAGGAACATCTGCTGACGATGTTCCGCGGCGACTTCGAGTTTCACGACGGCGCGACGCCGTCTCATCTCGGTCCCGGACATACCGCCGAGGCGCACCCGGCGCCCGTGCCGCAGTTCACGCCGCCGCAGCCTGCCACGACGAGCCTCACGGTGGTGTGGTCGGCCGATGCCGAGAAGGAGCTCGGCAAGGTCCCCTTCTTCGTGCGTGGAAAAGCGCGCCGCAACACCGAACGATTCGCCGGCGAGCGCGGGCTCGCCACCATCACCCTCGAGACGCTGTACGATGCCAAAGCGCATTTCGGCCGCTGACGCGACACCCATACGGGTGGTCGTGGTGACGATGGACGGGCATCTGTCCGGCGCGGTCGCGCGCGCGGGTCAGTCGCTGATGGCGGAACTGCCCGGCCTCGACTTCGCGATCCATGCCGCCGACGAGTGGGGTTCCGATCCAGTGGCGCTCCAGCGTTGCCTCGCGGACATCGCGCGCGGCGACATCGTGATCGCCACCATGCTGTTCCTCGACGATCACATTCGCGCGGTGCTGCCGGCGCTGACGGCGCGGCGCGAACTGTGCGACGCGATGGTTTGCTGCATGTCGGCCGGCGAGGTCGTGAGGCTCACCCGGCTCGGCAACTTCAGCATGTCGGGCGAGGCGATCGGCGCGTTGTCCTGGTTGAAGCGGCTGCGGGGCAAGGGCAACGGCGCCGGCTCCAGCGGGCGCGGGCAGATGAACATGTTGCGGCAATTGCCGCGGCTGCTGCGCTTCCTGCCCGGCAGGGCACAGGACCTGCGGGCCTACTTCCTCACCCTGCAGTACTGGCTGGCCGGATCCGACGCCAACATCGCCAACCTGGTGCGGCTGCTGGTCGAGCGCTACGCCGAGGGGCCACGCAAGGGGCTGCGTACGCGGGTCAAGGCGGGCGCCCCCGCCCAGTATCCCGATGTCGGCGTCTATCACCCGGCGATGCGCAAGCCGATCGCCACGCGGCGAGAGGACCTGCCGGCCGCCCGGCACGACCACGTCGGCACGGTCGGCTTGCTGGTGATGCGCTCCTACCTTCTCGCCGGCAACACGGGGCACTACGACGGCGTCATCGCCGCGCTCGAGGCGCGTGGGCTTCGCGTCATCACCGCCTTCGCGAGCGGCCTCGACGCGCGCCCGGCCGTGGAGCGCTACTTCAAGATCAACGGCCGCCCGGCGATCGATGCGCTGGTCTCGCTCACCGGGTTCTCGCTCGTTGGCGGCCCGGCCTACAACGACGCGAAGGGTGCGGAGGAGATGCTGGCGACGCTCGACGTCCCCTATCTCGCCGCGCATCCGCTCGAGTTCCAGACGATCGAGCAGTGGGAGGCCTCGGAGCGCGGACTGACGCCGGTCGAGGCGACCATCATGGTGGCCATTCCGGAACTCGACGGCGCCACCGGGCCCATGGTGTTCGGTGGCCGGACCACTCAACCCGGCAGCCTGAGCCACGAAATGCGCGTCCATCCCGAACGCGCTGCCATGCTGGCGGCCAGGGTCGCCCGGCTGGTCGCGCTGCGCCGCGCGGCGCGTGCCGACCGCAAGATCGCGATCACCCTGTTCAGCTTTCCGCCCAACGCAGGCAATGTCGGCACCGCGCAGCATCTCGCGGTGTTCGAGTCGCTGCACCGCACGCTCGCGGTGCTGAAGCGCTCGGGCTACACTGTCGACCTGCCGGCCGACGTCGACGCGCTGCGCTGCGCACTGCTCGAGGGCAATGCCACGCGCCACGGCGCCGTGGCCAACGTCCACGCCCGGATCGCCGCGAGCGATCATGTACGGCGCGAGCGCTATCTGCGGGAAATCGAGCAGCAATGGGGGCCCGCGCCCGGGCGTCATCAGACCGACGGTGCGTCCTTGTTCGTGCTCGGCCAGCGCTTCGGCAACGTCTTCGTCGGCGTCCAGCCCGCCTTCGGCATCGAGGGCGATCCCATGAGGCTGCTGTTCGACCGCAGCTTCGCGCCGACACATGCCTTCTCGGCCTTCTATCGCTGGATAAGAGAGGATTTCGGCGCCCACGCCGTTCTCCACTTCGGGACTCATGGCGCGCTCGAATTCATGCCCGGCAAGCAGGTCGGAATGTCGGGCGCCTGCTGGCCCGACCGCCTGATCGGCGACCTGCCCAACCTCTACCTCTACGCCGCCAACAACCCTTCCGAAGGCACGATCGCCAAGCGCCGGTCCGCCGCCACACTGATCAGCTACCTGACGCCGCCGGTGGCGCAATCCGGCCTCTATGCCGGGCTCATCGACCTACGCGCCTCGATCGACCGTTGGCGCGGACTCGCGCCCGAAGCCGAATCGGAGCGCGAGGGCCTCGAGCGCCTGATGCAGAGCCAGGCGTCCACCCTCGATCTCGCCGCCGCCGAACCGGCCTGGCAGGCCGACGCGGCCGACCACGTGGCGCGGCTCGTGACGCGGCTGGCCGAACTCGAGGCGACGCTGATTCCCCAGGGCCTGCACGTGCTGGGCGAGGCAGGCACGGCGGCGGATCGTGTCGATACGCTGCTTTCGGTCGCCGAGACCGCCCATGGGCTGCGGCCGGCCCGTGCCGCGGTCGAGGCCCTGGTGGCCGGCGTTGCTCCGGACGTGGCCGCCGCAGCGACGGCGGCCAGCGAACGCGAGCGCACGGTGCTGCGCGAACTGGCCGCGGTCGACGCGCAACTCATGCAGGATCACGAGACGCCTGCCATCGTGCGTGCGCTCGACGGCGCATACATGCGGCCGACACCGGGTGGCGACCTGCTGCGCACGCCGGCCATCCTGCCGACCGGCCGCAACGTGCACGGTTTCGATCCCTTCAGGATCCCGTCGGTGTTTGCGATCGAAGATGGCGCGCGGCAGGCCACCCGCCTGCTCGAGCGTCATGCTGCGGAGGGCGTTGCCTTCCCGGAATCCGTCGCGATGGTCCTGTGGGCCACCGACAATCTCAAGAGCGAGGGCGCGCAGATCGGCCAGGCGCTCGCGCTGCTTGGCGTCGTGCCGCGCTTCGACAGCTTCGGCCGGCTGGCCGGTGCCACGTTGCTGCCGCTGGAAACGCTACGCCGGCCGCGCATCGACGTGATGGTCACCCTGTCCGGCATCTTCCGCGACCTGCTGCCGCTGCAGACGAAGCTGCTCGCCGAGGCCGCCTTCCTCGCGGCGTCGGCCGACGAGCCGCTCGAACTCAACTTCGTACGCAAGCACACGCTCGACTACCGGACCCGCCATCACTGCGATCTCGAGACCGCGGCGCTGCGCGTGTTCGGCAATGCCGAGGGAGCCTACGGCGCTAACGTCAACCATCTGGTCGAAAGTGGCCGATGGGAGAACGAGGACGACCTCGCCAACATGTACGCCAGCCGCAAGGGCTTCGCCTACGGTCGCTCGGGCCAGCCGGCAAAGCACTCGGCGCTGTTCCAGAGCATTCTGGGCGACGTGTCGCTCGCCTACCAGAACCTCGAATCGGTCGAGCTCGGCGTGACCTCGATCGACCACTACTTCGACACGCTGGGCGGCATCAGCCGTGCCGTGCGGCAGGCCCGCGGCGGCGAGCAGACGCCGGTCTATATCGGCGACCAGACACGCGGCGAAGGCACCGTGCGCACCCTGTCCGAGCAGGTCGCGATCGAGGCGCGAACCCGCCTGCTGAACCCGAAATGGTACGAGGCGATCCTCAAGCACGGCTACGAAGGCGTGCATCACATCGAAGCGCACGTCACCAACACGATGGGCTGGTCTGCAACGACCGGACACGTGGCGCCCTGGGTGTACCAGCAGCTGACCCAGACCTTCATGCTCGACGCGGAGATGCGCGAGCGACTGTCGCGACTCAACCCGACGGCCTCGGCGCGGGTGGCCAACCGGCTGCTCGAAGCGAGCGAACGCAATTACTGGACCCCCGACGAGGAAGTCCTTGCCGCCCTGCGCCGCGCCGGCGCGGAGCTCGAGGACCGTCTCGAAGGCGTATTCGAGGAGGCGGCGGCATGAATGTGGCCCTGAAGCGACGGATGGACGGGGAGGGCAGCCTGCAGGTTCACCTCGACCCCAACATGACGATCGGTAACGCCAAGGTCTTCTCCGTTTATGGAAAGGGGGGGATCGGCAAGAGCACGACCTCCTCCAATCTGTCGGCCGCCTTCTCCAAGCTCGGCAAGCGCGTGCTCCAGATCGGTTGCGATCCCAAGCACGATTCCACCTTCACGCTGACCAAGCGCATGGTGCCGACGGTCATCGATGTGCTCGAGCAGGTCAATTTCCATGCCGAGGAGCTGCGGATCGAGGACTTCGTCTACGAAGGGTTCAACGGGGTGATGTGCGTCGAGGCCGGCGGGCCGCCGGCCGGCACCGGATGCGGCGGCTACGTCGTCGGCCAGACCGTGAAGCTGCTCAAGGAGCACCACCTTCTCGACGACACAGACGTGGTGGTTTTCGACGTTCTGGGCGACGTGGTGTGCGGCGGCTTCGCCTCGCCGCTGCAGCATTCCGACCGTGCGCTGATCGTCGCGGCCAACGACTTCGACTCGATCTTCGCGATGAACCGGATCGTCGCGGCGATCCAGGCCAAGGCGAAGAACTATCAGGTGCGGGTCGGCGGCGTCATCGCCAACCGCAGCGTCGACACCGACCAGATCCAGAAATTCAACGACCGCGTCGGCATGAGGACGGTCGCCCATTTCCCCGACCTCGACGTGTTCCGGCGCAGTCGCCTGCGCAAGGCGACGCTCTTCGAGATGGAAGACACGCCCGAGGTCCGCGCCGTCCAGCAGGAGTACCTGCGGCTGGCCGCGACCCTGTGGGCCGGTGCCGAACCGCTCGATGTCGCGCCGCTCAAGGACCGCGAGATCTTCGATCTGCTGGGATTCGACTGATGGACACGGCGACCTACATCGAGCGCAGAGGCAAGATCGAGGCCTACTTCGATCGCACGGCCGCCGAAGCGTGGAAGCGGCTGACGTCAGACGCGCCGGTCGGTCGCGTGCGGGCCACCGTGCGCGCCGGGCGCGACCGCATGCGCGAGACCTTCCTGCAATGGCTGCCCGGCAACCTGCGGGGCCGGCGCGTTCTGGACGCGGGCTGCGGTACCGGCGCGCTGGCGCTCGAGCTGGCGAAGCGGGGCGCGAACGTGGTGGCCATCGACCTGTCGCCGACGCTGACCGACCTGGCACGCGACCGCAGCGGCGATGCCGGCTTGCCGGGCAGCGTGGAGTTCCGGGTCGGCGACATGCTCGATCCCTCGCTCGGTCGTTTCGACCATGTCGTCGCGATGGACTCCCTGATCCACTACCGCGCTTCCGACATGGCTGGCGCCGTCGCCGCGCTCGTCCGGCGCACCGAGGGTTCGCTGCTCTTCACGTTCGCGCCGCGGACGCCGATGCTTTCGTTGATGCACGCAGTCGGACGCTGTCTCCCCGGCACCGATCGTGCGCCTGCGATCGAGCCGGTGGCTTACCGGGACATCCGGGATCGGCTCACCTCGTCGTCATCGTCGTCGCTCCGCTTGCGGCCCGCCCGTACCTCGCGGGTCTCGAGCGGCTTTTATGTCTCCCAGCTGCTGGAGGTCCTGCCGCAATGAGCGAACGGAGGCGCAGACTCGCGGATGTGTGGACGGCGCTCGGACCGCGCTGGCTGCCGTTCGCCGATGCCGCCACCGCCGAGCTGCCGCTCGGCAGGCTGCTGCGCCTGTCGCTGTTCCAGGTTTCGGTTGGCATGGCCGTCGTACTGCTGAACGGCACGCTGAATCGCGTGATGATCGTCGAGCTCGAGGTGCCGACCTGGCTGGTCGCGCTGATGGTTGCGCTGCCGCTCACCTTCGCGCCGTTCCGGGCCTTGATCGGCTTTCGCTCCGACACGCACCGCTCGGTGCTGGGCTGGCGGCGCGTGCCTTATATCTGGATGGGCACGCTGCTGCAGTTCGGCGGCTTCGCGATCATGCCCTTCGCTCTGCTGGTCCTGTCGGGGGACACGCACGGACCGGCCTGGATCGGCCATGCCGGCGCGGCGCTCGCGTTCCTGCTGGTCGGCGCGGGACTGCACACGACGCAGACCGCGGGGCTGGCGCTGGCCACCGATCTCGCGCCCGAACATTCCCGCCCGCGCGTCGTCGCGTTCCTCTATGTGATGTCGCTGGTCGGCATGGTCGGCAGCGCGCTGGCTTTCGGAGCCCTGCTGGAGAACTTCAGTCAGATCCGGCTGATCCAGGTGATCCAGGGGGCGGCGCTCGTGACGTTCGCGTTCAATGTCATTGCCCTGTGGAAGCAGGAGCCTCGGCGTCCGTTCGTCACCGCGCACGATCGCGTACATCCCACGTTCCGGCAGGCGCTGTCGGCGCTGGGCGGGACAGGCCTTTCGGTCCGCGCGCTCGTCGCGGTTGGCCTCGGCACCGCAGGCTTCAGCATGCAGGACATCCTGCTGGAACCTTATGGCGGAGAGATTCTTGCGCTCTCGGTCGGTCAGACCACCATGCTCACCGCCTTCCTCGCGGGCGGCACGCTGGTCGGGCTGGCCCTCGCCGCCGGCTGGCTGGGCCGCGGCTTCGACGCCTATCTGCTGGCGGCGTACGGCGTGCTGGCCGGGATCGGCGCCTTCTCCTGCGTGATCTTCGCGGCGCCGCTCGGCTCGCTGGCTCTGTTCGTCGTCGGCGCCGCGGTGATCGGCTTCGGCGGCGGCCTGTTCGCGGTCGGCACGCTGACGGCCGCCATGCAGGTCGCGCAGGGCGATCGCGGTGGCCTGATCCTCGGCGTGTGGGGCGCCGTGCAGGCGTCGGCCGCCGGGCTGGGCATCGCGCTGGGTGGCGCAATCCGCGACGTCGTCACGGGACTCGCCGCCAACGGCACGCTGGGGGCTGCGCTGGTCGATCCCTCGACCGGCTACCTCTTCGTCTATCACCTCGAGATCGCTCTGTTGTTCGTAACCCTTGTCGCCGTCGGGCCGCTCGCAAGGCGTTCGTCCCGTCAGCGTCGTCCCGCGTCGTCCAGGTTCGGCCTCGCCGAGCTTCCTGGCTAATTCCACCCATCGGGGGAGGTCCCACATGCAAGGCACTATCACCGGTTCACTCGACGTCGCACAGGTCGTCCTGTACGTCTTCTGGCTGTTCGCAGCCGGCCTGATCTTCTACTTGCGCCGCGAGGACAAGCGAGAGGGCTACCCGCTCGAGTCGGAACGTTCGCCCTACATTCGTGTCCAGGGCTTTCCCTCGATCCCCGCGCCCAAGACGTTCCGGTTGCCGCACGGCGGCACCGTACAGGCGCCCAGCGGCCGTGCCGACGACCGGCCGATCCACGCCGAGCCCTTCAGCCCGGCCCTCGGCTCGCCACTCGTCCCGACCGGAAACCCGCTGGTCGACGGCGTCGGCCCGGCATCCTACGCCAATCGCGCCGACGAACCCGAACTCACGGTCGAAGGTCATCCCAGCATCGTGCCGTTGCGCGTCGACGCTGATCACTTCGTGCCCGACGAGGATGGGCCGAACGATCCGCGCGGCATGGAAGTACTGGGGGCCGATCGCCGGCTGGCCGGTACCGTGCGCGATCTCTGGGTCGACCGCACCGAGCCGCAGATCCGCTACCTCGAGGTCGAGACGACGGGCGATCGCCACGTCCTCGTGCCGATGACCATGGTCGAGCTGCGGCCGCGCCGGCAGGTCTATGTACGCTCGATCCTCGCCGCGCAGTTCGCCGACGCGCCGACACTGCGCAATCCCGATCTGGTGACCAAGCTCGAGGAAGACCGTATCGCCGGCTACTTCGCCGGCGGCACGCTCTACGCGACGCCCGCCCGCCAGGAGCCACTGTTTTGAGCGAGTTCGACTTCGAGCCGGTGCGCGGGCTGCCGGCTCCCCTTCCGGAGGGCGAGACGCTGCTCTGGCAGGGAAATCCCGAATGGCGGGCATTGGCGATGCGCGCGTTCCATGTCGGCCATGTCGCGCTCTACTTCTGCCTGCTCGGCGCCTGGGCCGTGCTCGCCTCGGGGCAGGGCGGCGGGTTGGCCGGTGCGCTCGCCTCGGCGATCTGGGTGCCGGCGATGGCGGCGGCGGCGATCGCGCTGCTCGGCCTGTTGGCCTGGTTTTCGGCGCGCACCACCGTCTACACCATCACCGACCGCCGCATCCTGCTCCGCATCGGCATCGCTCTGCCGATCATCATCAACGTCCCGTTCCGCGCCATCGAGTCGGTGGGCCTGCATCGTCACCGCGACGGCACCGGAGACCTGCCGGTGGCGCTGTCCAGGGGCTACCGGCTGGCCTTCCTGGTGCTGTGGCCGCATGCCCGGCCGTGGTTCGTGCGCAACCCGCAGCCGATGCTGCGTTGCATTGCCGAGCCGGAACGTATCGGCCGCCTGCTGGCCGAGGCGATCTCCGCGGCGCCCGCCCGTTCCATCGCCCGTTCCGCCGAGGTGACCACGCCTGCGCCCGTGCACCGTCCAGTCCCGGGTGCTGCCGGCTCGCTGCCGGTCGCGGCGGCCTGAGGAGGATCGCCCAATGAGCCACTCGCACAACGCCACCGTGATCCCACGCGGCGTGCTGATCGGGGCGGCCGCGCTCGTGGGCCTGACCATCGCACTGGCAGGGACCGCGCGCCTGACGGGCCTGGGCACTACCCGCGTCGTCGCGCCGCCGGCCGTCGAGAGCCGCGATCTTTCCTTCGCCGACCAGGCGGACGGCTCGATCGCCGTGCGCGACGCGGCGACCGGCCAGCTGATCGCCGAAGTGGCGCCTGGCACCAACGGCTTCCTGCGCGGCGCGCTGCGCGGCCTTGCCCGCGAGCGCCGCCAGTTCGGCGTCGGCGAGGCTCCGCCGTTCCGCCTCGCGCGCACGGCCGACGGCCGGCTTCTGCTGATCGATACCGCCACGCACCGCATCGTCGATCTCGCCGCGTTCGGCGCGAGCAACGCCGGTGCGTTTGCGGGGCTGATGACGGCAGGGAGGGGACCGACATGACCGTTGCTTCGCATCGCACCGTCGAGGTCGGCTGCACCCTCGATCTTTCGAATACACCAGACAGCCTGCACGCCCACGTCGAGCTCGACGGTAGCCCGGCGATCCGCCCGGGCGACCGTGTCCTAGTGCACGGTGCACCGACCGCGCTGGCCCATGGCGAGACGCTGGTGACGCGGCGCCGGGCCACCATCGTGCGCACGTCCTGGGGAGAGCGCCTGCTGGTCCGGCTCGCCGCCTACTTGGGGCTGACCGGACTTATCGAAATCGGCTTTTCAGTCGGGAGGGATCGATGAGCGACAAGCAATCCGTGATGTCCAGCGCGACGACGGAGATGGCCAAGCGCGACACCATCCTGACGCCGCGCTTCTACACCACCGACTTCGACGAACTCGACCGCACCGACGTCTCGGCCGTGCGCCGCGAGTGGGACGAGCTGATCGAGGAGATGCGCAGCGATCCCAACAAGCTCCACTTCCAGCGCAACGCGGAGTTCGACTTCGACCTCGAACGTATCCCCGAGGACCTGCAGGAGGAGTTCATCGAGTTCCTGGTGAGTTCCGTGACGGCGGAGTTCTCGGGCTGCGTTCTCTATGCGGAGATCAAGAAGCGGTCGAAGAACGCCGACATGCGCGAGCTCTTCGGTCTGATGAGCCGCGACGAGGCGCGGCACGCCGGCTTCATCAACGAATCGCTGAAGGACTTCGGCATCGGCGTCGACCTCGGTTTCCTGGCGCGCGCCAAGAAGTACACCTTCTTCAAGCCGAAATTCATCTTCTACGCCACCTACCTGTCGGAGAAGATCGGCTACGCGCGCTACATCACCATCTTCCGCCAGTTCGAGCGTCATCCCGAGCGCCGCTTCCACCCGATCTTCAAGTGGTTCGACAAGTGGTGCAACGACGAGTTCCGCCACGGCGAGGCGTTCGCGCTCCTGATGCGCGCCAATCCCGCGCTGCTGTCCGGCGTCAACAAGCTCTGGGTGCGCTTCTTCGTGCTGGCGGTGTTCGCGACGATGTACGTGCGCGACCATTCGCGGCCGCGCTTTCACCGCGCCCTGGGCATGGACCCGACCGACTACGACTTTCAGGTGTTCCGCATCACATCGGAAATCTCGCGTCAGTGCTTCCCGGTGGTGCTCGACCTCGATAGCCCGTTGTTCCGCGCCGGCCTCGATCGGCTCTGGCACCTGTCGGAGGCGATCGAGGCGACGCGTGCCCGGCGCGGCCTGTGGTCCTCGGTGAAGCGCGGCGCCCTCTCGCTCGCCGCCGCCGCCACCTTCTGCCGCCTCTACCTGCTGCCGGCCAAGCGCAACGATCTCTCGCCGCAGGTTCGCCTGCAGCCGGCCTGGTAGGACGAGACCGATGCTCCAGATCGCCATGCCCGCTCTTGCCGCCATCCTGGCGTGGTGGGTCGGCACGGGCGTGGTCATGTATCTGGTTGGTCTGCCGCGTCGTACCCATCGCCGCACCCAGGCCGGGGCGACGATCGCGCTGCTGGTCGCGCTGTGGGGCCTCGCTGCCACGGCCAACGACGCCACCGAGACCGGCGCCTACGTCGCCTTCGGCTGCGCCATCGTGGCCTGGGGCTGGCAGGAGGTCTGTTTCCTGACCGGCGCCGCCCTGGGGCCGCGCACCGGCCGTTGTCCGGACGGCGTGACCGGCTGGAGGCGCTTCGCCGTCGCGGCGCAGGCCATCCTGTTTCACGAGCTGCAGCTCCTCGTGCTGACCGCCGCCGTCGTGCTAGTGACGGTCGGCGGCAGCAATCCGGTCGGCCTCTGGGCCTACCTGGTGCTGTGGACGATGCGGCTCAGCGCCAAGCTCAACCTGTTCCTCGGCGTGCCGTTCCTGCATGCTGACATGCTGCCCGCCGACCTGCGCTACCTAGCGAGCTACTTCCGCGTGCGGCCGATGAACTGGCTGTTCCCGTTCTCGGTCACGCTGGCCACGATCGTCGCCTTCGTGCTGGTGCAGGGCGCGGTACAGCCCGAGACCGCACCGTTCGACGCGACCATCCGCTTGCTCGCCGCCGCGCTGCTCGCGCTTGCCGTGCTCGAGCACTGGTTCATGGTGCTGCCCCTGCCGGTGGCGGCCCTGTGGCCGGGCTTCAAGGCCCGAGAGACCGAAAAGACCCTGGTTTTTCCTGCATCGACCATCGACCGGAGGGGAACATGAACTACGAGAAGTATTTCCGCGCGCAGCTCGACGGTTTGCACGCCGAGGGACGATACCGTGTGTTCGCCGATCTGGAGCGTCAGGCCGGCGCCTTTCCGCGCGCCACCCATCACACCGATTGCGGACAGTATCCGGTCACCGTCTGGTGCTCGAATGACTATCTCGGCATGGGCCAGCATCCGGACGTGCTCGACGCCATGCACGAGGCGCTCGATCGCTGCGGTGCGGGCGCCGGCGGCACGCGCAACATCGCCGGCACGAACCACTACCACGTCATGCTGGAGCAGGAGCTCGCCGACCTTCACGGCAAGGAAGCCGCGCTGCTGTTCACCTCGGGCTACGTCTCCAACTGGGCGAGCCTGTCGACGCTCGCCGGCCGGCTCGACCGCTGCGTCGTCCTGTCGGACTCGCAGAACCACGCCTCGATGATCGAGGGCATCCGCCACAGCCGGGCCGAGACGCAGGTCTTCGCGCACAACGATCCCGAGGATCTCGCCCGCAAGCTGCGCGACATCGACCCGTCGCGGCCGCGCCTGATCGCCTTCGAGTCCGTCTACTCGATGGACGGCGACATCGCGCCGATCTCCGAGATCTGCGACGTCGCCGAAGCGTACGGCGCCATGACCTACCTCGACGA
>JAGNNA010000268.1 GCA_017990895.1 Reyranella sp. | reverse complement strand
CCCGTTCTTCCCCCGGGATTGCCGTTTCCCCCGCCGGTCTGCGCTTATGATTCGGTGATGCCCGCTGTGCCCGTCACCGCGCGGCGATTCGCGAATTCCACCGGCCGGGGACGATCTCCGATGAAATATCTCCTGCACGACGAGGCTTTCCTGGCAGCGGCAGTGCTCGCGCTGGCCGTGGGCGGCCTGCTGAACGACGTCATCGGCGGCGTCATCCGGCGAACGCGCGAGAACAGGCGCAAGGCGGCTGCGGCCGTCCGCTTCCGGGAACTGCGCGGACGTCTCTGGTCGCAACTCTCCATCTGCCCCGGCGTCGACGCCGAGACCGGCGCGCTCATCGCGCGCGCGGAGCGCTCGGCCCGCACGGCGTTCGAGATGGAGGAACTGGCACGCGCACGGTTGGCTGGCCTCGAGCCCGGCGCCGACAAATCGCGGGTGATTCCCACCGTCGCGGAAACGGCCATCGAGGTCGGGCACATGATGCAACGCCTGCTCGCCGAACTGGAGCGGTCGCTCGCCGGCGACGAAGCGGTTGCCCTGGCCGAAGCCCAGGCCGCCTGGTGCCTCTATCGCGATCACCACGTGCGGATGTGCCGGGAGCGACGCCTGGAGGACGACGTCCGCTGGCCGGTGCGCCACTATACGAGCGAGGCCGTGACGCTGGCGCGCATCGCCGATCTGGAGGATCTCCGGGCATCGGGGCGCATCGCCCACTGACGCGGCACGTTCGGGTCGCTGCGCCGCCGTATCCTGACAATGATCATAAGAGTCGATATCCGTTCGGGTCCCGGCGCGTCGCAGCCGGCGAAATCCCGCCGGAATGCAGGAATTTCGCATTGACAGCCGCGGCGGAATCGCGACAGAGTGAGTCCAAGCTTCGCGCCTGTCGTTGCCGCCGCGTCCGCAGGCTGAATGGTCGCGGTCCCCGACCAAGGAACCCGAAGGAGACCGGCATGAAACGTCCCCTCGTGATCGGCTTGTCCATCCTCATGCTTGCGCTGTCCCTGCCCCTGGGCGCCCTCGCCGCCGATTTCAAGCTCGTGGTGCCGCTGCCGCTGACCGGCAAGGTGGCGAAGTTCGGCGAGATCATGAAGAAGTCGTTCGAGATGGCCGCCGAGGAGATCAACGCATCGGGCGGCATCAAGGGTTCGCAGATCGTGCTGGGCTTCGAGGACTCGACCGGCAAGCCGGAGACGGCGCGCGCCATCGTCGAGAAGCTGATCGAGGGCGGGCAGCCCGTCATCGTCGGCGAGTACACCTCAGCCTGCGCGAAGGCCGTTGCCGCGGTGGCCGAGGAGCGCAAGACGCCCTATCTGGTCGTCGCCAGCGCCGACGACGCCATCACGCAGCAGAACTACCGCTACGTCTTCCGGCAGAACCAGGTCAACGCGCACTACGCCGATGCATTCGTCAGCTTCATGGGCGAAGTCGTGAAGCCCAAGACCATCGCCATCCTCTACGAGACGACTGCCTTCGGCACCTCCGGTGCCGACGCCATGGAGAATGACGCCAAGAAGCTGGGTATCACCGTCGTCCTGAAGGAGAAGTACGAGGCCGGCGCGCCCGACTTCAAGCCCATCCTCTCCAAGGTCAAGTCGCTGCGTCCGGACGTGGTGTACATGGTGTCGTATGTCATGGACGCCTCGCTGCTGATGAAGCAGATCATGGAGCTTCGTCTCGAGGCGAAGCTGTTCGCGGGCGGCGCTGCCGGCTTCGCGATTCCCGAGTTCATCGACAACGCCAAGAACGCCGCCGAGTACGTGGTCAGCGCCACCCTGTGGACGCCCCAGCTGAACTACCCGGGAGCGAAGGCCTACGCCGAGAAGTACAAGGCCAAGTACGGCGACTATCCCTCGTACCACGGCGCCTCGGCCTACGCCTCGCTGTTCGTGCTGAAGGCCGCCATGACCGGCGCCAAGGACTGGACTACCGAGGGCATTCGCGACGGCATGAAGGCGGTCGACCTGCAGACCGCGTTCGGGCCCGTGAAGTTCGAGGACAAGGACGGCTACCAGAACCAGAACTTCGTCGAGACGCTCGCGATCCAGGTCCAGAAAGGCGACTTCCAGACCATCTGGCCGAAGACGCACGCCAGCACGCCGCACATCTACCCCGTGCCGAGCTGGCGCGACAGGCGGTAACCGGATTCAGATCGTGCCGCCGCCCCCCGCCGGGTCGGGGGGCGGCGGTCGGGACCTGTTGACCCCGGCCGGGATGGCGATATGAACGCCGCGAAAATCGAAGTCCTGTTGCAGACCCTCATTTCGGGCCTGCTGCTCGGCGGTCTGTATGCCCTCATCGGGCTGGGCATGACGATCATCATGGGCGTCATGAAGATCATCAACCTCGCGCACGGCGAGTTGATGATGGTCGGCATGTACGTGGCCTACCTTCTGTTCGCCTGGGCCCACATCGACCCCTACCTGTCGATCCTCGTGGCGGTGCCGCTGCTGTTCATCCTCGGCGTGGCACTGCAGAAGTACCTGATCAATCCCGTGCTGAAGGTCGACGCCATCCTGCCCGAGAACCAGGTCATCCTGACCGTGGGCATCGGCATGGTGCTGGCGAACCTCGCGACGATCATCTTCAAGTCGGACTACCGCACCACGCCGGTCGACTACGCCACGAAGGCCTGGTACCTGACCGACCTCTGGAAGGATTCGCCGATCGAGTTGTCGCTCTCATTCCCGTGGACGGTGTCGTTCCTGTTCGCGGTGGGCATCACCGCGGCGCTGTGGTTCTTCCTGTCGCGCACGGACATGGGCAAGTCCATCCGCGCCACGGCGCAGGACAAGGACGCCGCGCTGCTGATGGGTGTCAACGTCGAGCGCATGCGCGTCTTCACCTTCGGGCTCGGCTCGGCCCTGGTCGGCGCCGCCGGTTGCCTGTTCCTGCCCATCTACTACCTCTATCCGGACGTGGGCGGCCAGTTCACGCTGACCGGCTTCGTGATCACCATCCTGGGAGGGCTGGGCTCGACCGTCGGCGCCATCCTCGGTGGGCTCATCCTGGGCATCTTCGAATCGCTGACCGCCACCTACCTGGGCATGGGCTGGGCGCCCGTCGGCCGCTTCGTCGTGTTCGTGCTCGTCCTGATCTTCGTACCCGGGGGCGTCGCATCGCTGCTGCGCCGGCGGAGGTTCGGCAAGTGAAACCCGGCATCGTCCAGTCGAATTCCGCCATCGTCCAGTCGAAACCCGGCATCATGCAGTCGAAGTACGGACGCGCGCTGCTCATCCTGGCCCTGCTCTCGGCGTTGCCGCTCATCCGGGCGATTCCCGGCGTCAACGCCAACTACTGGCTGCACAACTTCATCCTCGTCGTGATGTGGACCATCATCGGGATGTCGTGGAACCTGCTCTCCGGCTACTGTGGGCAGGTGTCGTTCGGGCACGCCGCCTTCTTCGGCATCGGCGCCTACACGTCGGGCATGCTCTACGTCAAGCTGGGCATCTCCGGCTGGTGGGGCATGCTGGCCTCGATCCCGGTCGTGGGCGCGGCCGCGCTGATCATCGGCTTCATCTGCCTGCGGCTGCGCGGCCCGTTCTTTGCGCTGGCCACCATTGCCGTGGGCGTCATCCTGCGCATCGTCGCCGAGAACCTGGTCGGGGTGACCGGTGGCGACATGGGCATCATGATCCGCGAGCGCACCTGGGTGGAGAAGACCTGGTACTACTACATCATCCTGGCGCTCGCGGCGGCCACCTTCTGGTTCGTCGATCGCGTCATCGCCTCGCGGCTGGGCTACTATTTCGTCGCCATCCGCGAGGACCAGGATGCCGCCGAGTCGCTGGGCATCGACACCACGCGCTACAAGACGATCGCACTTGTGCTCAGCGCCGTGCTCTGCGGCTTTGCAGGCGCCTTCTACACGAACTACATGGGCTACATCGACCCCAAGGTCGTGTTCGCGCTGCATGACATCTCGGTCATGGCCATCATGGTCGTCATGGTCGGCGGCGTGGCCACGCGCTGGGGACCGATCCTGGGCGCGGTGATCATGATCCTGCTCGCGGAGATCATCCGCACCATTCCCAAGGTGGGCACGGCGCACCACACGCTGTTCGGGGTGCTGCTGATCGTCGTGATCATCTTCCTGCCCAACGGCGTGGTCGGCGATGCCGCCAAGCTGCGCCGGTTGCTGCGCCCGGGGAGGTCGTCATGAGCGCGCTGCTCGAGGTCAAGGGTGTTTCGCGGTTCTTCGGCGGCCTGGCGGCGCTGACTGACGTCGATTTCACGGTGAACAAGGGCGAGGTGCTGGGCCTGATCGGGCCCAACGGCGCCGGCAAGACGACCATGTTCAATGTCGTCAACGGTTTCTACGCGCCGTCGCGCGGCGAGGTCCGGTTCAAGGGCGAACGGATCTCGGGCCTGAAGCCGCACCAGATCTGTGGCCGTGGCCTGGCGCGTACGTTCCAGGTCGTGAAGCCGCTTCAGCGCATGACCACCCTGGACAACGTGGTCTGCTCGGCGTTCCTGCGCTCGTCGAGCCGCAACCAGGCCGTGGCGCACGCCGAGGAGATCCTGAAGATCACCAACCTGTGGGACGTGCGCGACACCGTTTCCAAGCGCCTGCCGCTGGGCCTGCGCAAGCGCCTGGAGATCGCGCGGGCGCTGGCCACCGGTCCGGACCTGCTGCTGCTGGACGAGGCCTGCGCCGGCCTGAACCCGTCCGAGCTCGAGGAGTCGATCGCCATCATCCGCCGGATCAGGGAGCGGGGGATCACGATCATGATCATCGAGCACCACATGAAGGTGATCATGTCGATTTCCGACCGCATCGTGGTCCTGACCTATGGCCAGAAGCTGGCCGAGGGCACACCGGCCGAGATCAGCGCGAATCCGGAAGTGGTGAAGGCCTACCTCGGGGAGGGGGACGACTGATGGCTGATGCGCCCCTGCTCGAAGTCCGCGGCATCGACGTCTTCTACGGCGATGTCCAGGTGCTTTGGGACCTGTCGTTCACCGTCGGTCGGGCCGAGATCGTGGCGCTGATCGGCGCCAACGGCGCCGGCAAGTCGACCACGCTCAAGACCATTTCCGGCATCCTGCGGCCGCGGAAGGGCGAGATCCTCTACGGTGGCGAGTCTCTCGGCGGTGTCGAGCCGTTCCGGCTCGTCGAGCTCGGCCTGGTGCACGTGCCCGAGGCCAGGCGACTGTTCGTGGAGATGAGCGTCGAGGAGAACCTCGACCTCGGCGCGCTGCGCGGCGAGGCCCGCAAGCGTCGTGCGCAGACCAAGGAGCAGGTGTTCACCCTGTTCCCGCGCCTGAAGGAGCGGCGGCGGCAGGCCTCCGGTACCTTGTCGGGCGGCGAGCAGCAGATGGTCGCCATCGCCCGCGGGCTCATGGGCCTGCCTCGGCTCATGATGTTCGACGAGCCGTCGCTGGGCCTGGCGCCGATCCTGGTGCAGGAGATCTTCAACATCGTGAAGCGGATCCGCGACGAGGGCACCACCGTCCTGCTCGTCGAGCAGAACGTGCGGCAGACCCTGGCGATCGCGGACCGTGCCTATGTGCTGGAAACCGGCCGCGTGGAGAAGGAAGGCAGGGGGCAGGACCTCCTGCGCGACCCTCACGTCAAGGCTGCCTACCTGGGGTTGTAGCCGCCCGGGAGCGGGGGAGGAAGACATGTTCGTCGCGGACTGGATGACCCGTCAGGTGATCACGGCCGACCCGCAGGAGAGCGTGCTGCACGCGATGCATGTGATGCGCGATCGCGGCATCAAGCACCTGCCGGTGGTCAAGGACGGCAAGCTGGTGGGCGTGATCTCGGATCGCGACATCAAGGCGTACTGTCCCTCGAAGGCCACGGCACTCGACGTGTACGAGATCAACTACCTGCTGTCGAAAGCCTCGGTGCGCGAGGCGATGGGGGCGCGCCTGCTGACGATCGCGCCCGACGCCCCGGTCGAGGACGCCGCGATGATGATGCTCGACGAGAACGTCGGCTGCCTGCCGGTGGTGGCCGGCGAGACGCTGGCCGGCATCATCTCCGACCGCGACATCTTCCGCGCCCTGGTGGACATCTCCGGGGTCCGGCACGGCGGCCACCGCATCTGCGTGATCATCGCCGACAGGCCGGGCACCGTGAAGGAAGTCGCCGACATCATTCGCAAGCACGGGTTCCACCTGCGCGGCATCATGACTTCCTACGAGGGAGTGGCCGCCGGCTCGCGCCGCGCCGTCATCCGCACGACCAACGAATCCGATTTCGCACCGTTGCGCGCCGAGCTGGAGAAGACCTACGGCAGCGCCTCGATCAGCTGAGCGGTCCTCACTGGCATGAGAACAGGGCCGCCGTTCCCGGGGGGAGACGGCGGCCCTGCTTCGTCCCGGCGGCGCGGAGCGCTACCGGAAGAGAGACTTGAGCGATCCGAAGCTGGCCGACTCGGTCCCGACGACCGTCTCCATGCCCGCCGCGTCGAGGTAGGCGAAGTGCAGGTTCGCGTTCTGCAGGCAGCGGAAGCGCACCGTCGCGCTCGGTCCGTCGGCCAGGAAGGCGAACGTCTTGGTGGCGTAGGTGACGATCCCGCTGGGATTGGCGTGGGTGAACGTCTGCGACTGGCCGTCGGCGTCGACGACGATCTCGCAGGTGCCGTCGCGGCCGGCGCCGGCCATGGTGCCGAGCTGGAACGTGATCACGTAGGCCTCGCCGGGGGTCGTGGGGATCGTCTGCTGGATCCCGCCGGCGGACCACACGTAACAGGCGAGGTCGACGATGTGCTGCCCGTGCGGGGCCGGGGCGCCACCGCTGGACCCGAGGGCCCACTCGACGCCGTTGTCGGTGGTGGTCCAGCCCGGGATCGTACCCAGGCCGCCCGAGACGATCATCCAGCTGACGACACCGCTGGTCGGCTCGAAGGAGCCGTTGACCAGCTGGGCCGAGGCCGGCGCCGCCAGCGCCAGCAGGGCCAGAAGAGAAACCACATTCGCAAATCGACGCATCGCGTTCCCCCAAGTGAAGCACGGGCTGACGTAAATGCCCCGGTCGGAGCAAAAAACAGAGAGAAAGCGTATCATATTGCGAGCAAATGTCAATCCATGGGATGTGGCCCCCCGGTGAGGATTCCTGCCAACCTTCACCGCCCCGCCGGCGTCTTAACCTTGTTGTCCGGTCCGAATGCCGCCACCCGTCCCTCGGAGCGCCACCGGTGAGCC
>JAGNNA010000014.1 GCA_017990895.1 Reyranella sp. | reverse complement strand
GCGTGCCGTTCACCCTGCGGCCGCATCAGCCCGGCGACATGGGCTGGATCATCCGCCGCCAGACCCAGCTCTATGCCGACGAATTCGGCTGGGATGGCAGCTTCGAGGCGATGCTGGCGGAGATCTCGGCCAGGTTCATCAAGAAGTTCGATCCTAAGTCGGACAATTGCTGGATCGCCGAGCGCAACGGCGAGATCGTGGGCTCGGTTTTCCTCGTACGCGCCGGCAAGAGCACCGGGCAGCTGCGCATGCTCTACGTCGAGCCGTCCGCGCGCGGGCTGGGCATTGGCCAGAGCCTGGTCGCGGCCTGCATCGAGGACGCCCGTGCCAAGGGCTACAAGAAGCTGATGCTGTGGACCAACGACATCCTAGTCTCGGCGCGCAAGATCTACATCGCCGCCGGCTTCCGTCTCATCAGGGAAGAGAAGCACGACAGCTTCGGCAAGAAGCTGGTCGGGCAGTTCTGGAACCTCGACCTGTGAAGCGGCCCGGCCCGCTCTGGGCCGCGGCCGGGACCGGCATCCAGGTCGGTGCCGCCATGGTGGCGACGCGCTACGTCGTTGATGCAGCCGGGCCCGGGTCCCTCGGCTTCCTGCGTTACCTGATCGGTCTCGTCTGCCTCACGCCGGCGCTATGGCTGCGGCCTTGGCGAACTATTGCCGCGCGCGATCTCGTGCCGATCGGGTTCTTGGGGATCGGTCAGTTCGCGGCGCTGATGGTGCTGCTGAACTACTCGCTACTACACATTCCGGCCGCGCGGGCGTCGCTGCTGTTCTCGACCTTTCCGCTGATGACCATGATCCTCTCGGCGCTGCTTGGCCGCGAGCGCTTCACGCCGGGCAAGGTCGGCGGCTCCCTGCTTACCTTCGCCGGCGTTGCGATCGCGCTCGGAGGCGCGGCAATGACGGCGCGGCCGGAGCACGGATCGGTCTGGCTCGGCACGCTGGCAGCGCTCGGCTCGGCCTTCTGCGGCGCGGTCTGCTCGATCTTCTATGCCCCCTATGTGTCGCGCTACTCGGCGCTGCATGTGACCGCCTTCGCCATGTTCGTGGCGGTCCTCGCGCTCGCCGGCATTGCCGCGACCGAAGGCTTCTTCGCGTTCTGGCCGGTGTTCACGCCGGGCGAGATCGCGGCCATCGTCTTCATCGGGATTTCGAGCGGCGTCGGCTTTTTCCTGTGGGTCTATGCGCTGGGCAATGCACCGCCGACCCTGGTGACGATCTTCCTCGGCCTCGGTCCCGTGACCGCGGCGCTGGGCGGTACGATGCTCCTCGGTGAGCCACTGCCGGTCGCCGCACTGATCGGGCTCGCCTGTGTTCTTGCTGGCCTTTGGTGGGCGCTGAAGCCCTCAGGGAGTGCGGGTTAGGCGCAGCCTCTCTTCTCGTCGGCCGCCGCGAAGTGCTCCATCTGGTCGGCGCGCGCCTTCTCGAAGGCAGGTCGCTCGGTAACGCGTTTCACATAGGCTTCGGTCTTCGGCCGCTCGCCGAAGGCGCGGACCTTGCCGACGCGCAGTACGTCCACCATCAGCAGGTCGGCCGCAGTGAAGTGATCGGCGGCCAGCCAATCGCGCTCGCCCAGAACCTTCTCGAGCTGGTCGAGGCGGTTGCCCATCCAGCCGGCGAGGGCGTTGTCCTGCTGGCCGGTCATGGTCAGGAACCACCAGGGCACGCTCACCATCTCGATCGAGTTGAGCGCCGCGAACATCCACTGAAGCGTGGCGGCTTCGCCGGCCGGGTCTCGCGGCATCAGCTTTTCGCTCTTCCGGGCGAGATGCATCAGTCCGGCGCCGCTCTCGAATATCTGCAGATCGCCATCGCTCAGGAAGGGGACCTGGCCGAAGGGCTGCTGCGCCAGGTGGTTGGTCTCGCGACCGTCGAAGGCAACGGTGCGGATGGAATAGGGAAGGCCCGCTTCTTCACAGGCCCATCGCAGACGAAGATCGCGCACGAAATCCCGCGGTCCTTTGGGCAGCCAATCGTAGGTCCAGATGATCAGCTCGTCCATGATGTCCGGCCCGCTCTTCCAAAGCCGCTAACGCCCTTCAATTAAACGAAAAATCTTGACGCAAGGCCACAATATGTTGCCATATGCCTGCAGGAACGCAGCATATGTTGTTGAGACCACGTCAGATTCTGGCTCCCGTCATCTTCGCCACGGTATTCGGCTATTTCGGATACCACTTGGTGAACGGTGATCGTGGTCTGCTGGCCATGGCCCATCTCCAGCGCGAAGTGCTGATTGCCGAACAGAACTTCGCCGAAGCCGAGACCACCCGGAAGATCTGGGAGCGGCGTGTTGCGGCGCTGCGCAACCAGAGCCTCGAGCCGGACATGCTCGACGAGCGTGCCCGTGTGCTCCTGAACTTTGCGCGCAAGGACGACATCATCGTCTTCATGCCGACCCGCTGAACTGAGGGCGCGGGCTCAGGGTAACGCGACGATGACGCCTCGTTCAGCGTTCGCCTCGCGGTTATCTGAAAGAAACTGTCCGCTGCGCTCTACCGTAGGCAAACAATCGCTCAAATGCTGCGGCGCACCCGCGTCGGGTCTATTTTTTCCTGCTAGATCAAATACATCGCCCTGAGCGATGCTATAAGCCGAAGTGCGTTCATGAGGGGACTGCCATGGCGAAGCCGGCCACGAAGCCGAAAGACGATCCTTCTCCCGCCAAGGCGAAGTCGTCGCCGAAACTGGGCGACAACAGCGTGAGCCCCGACGAACTCAAGGCGCACTATCGCGACATGCTGCTGATCCGCCGCTTCGAGGAGCGGGCGGGCCAGCTCTACGGCATGGGACTGATCGGCGGCTTCTGCCATCTCTATATCGGCCAGGAAGCGGTCGTCGTCGGGATGCAGGCCAATGTCCGCGACAAGGACGCCGTCATCACCTCCTACCGCGACCACGGCCACATGCTGGCCTGCGGCATGGACCCCAAGGGCGTAATGGCCGAGCTGACCGGCCGCAGCGGGGGGTATTCCAAGGGCAAGGGCGGCTCGATGCACATGTTCAGTCGCGAGAAGAGCTTCTATGGCGGCCACGGCATCGTCGGCGCCCAGGTGCCGATCGGCACCGGCCTCGCCTTCGCGCACAAGTACAACGGCAACAAGAACGTATCGCTCACCTATTTCGGCGACGGCAGCGCCAACCAGGGCCAGGTCTACGAGGCCATGAACATGGCGGCCCTCTGGAAGCTCCCGGTGGTCTACATCATCGAGAACAACCGCTACGGCATGGGCACCTCGGTCGAACGCGCCTCGGCCACCACCGAGCTCTACCGCCATGGCGAGGCTTTCGGCATTCCCGGCGAGCGGGTCGACGGCATGGACGTGCTGGCGGTACGGGCGGCCGGCGAGAAGGCCATCGAGCACGCGCGCAGCGGGCAGGGGCCCTACATCCTCGAGATGCAGACCTATCGCTACCGCGGCCACTCGATGAGCGACCCGGCCAAGTACCGGACCAAGGAAGAGGTCGACAAGTTCCGCAACGAGCGGGACCCGATCGAGCACATCCGCAAGCGCCTGCTCGATGGCAAGATCATCGACGAGGCCGGGCTGAAGGCCATCGACACGGAGATCCGCAAGATCGTGAACGACGCCGCCGAATTCTCGCAACACAGTCCCGAGCCCGATCCGTCCGAGCTGTGGACCGACATTCTGGTCGAGGCCTGATCCCATGAGCATTCAGGTTCTGATGCCGGCCCTGTCTCCCACCATGACCGAGGGCAAGCTCGCCAAGTGGCACGTCAAGGTCGGCGACGAAGTGAAGTCGGGCCAGGTGATCTGCGAGATCGAGACCGACAAGGCGACCATGGAGGTCGAGGCGGTCGACGAAGGCACGGTCGCCAGGATTCTGGTCGAGGAAGGCACCGAGGGTGTCGCCGTCAACACGCCGATATGCGTTCTCGCGGGCGAAGGCGAGGATGCGGGTGCCGCGGCGCCCGGTGCCGCGACGCCGAAGGAAAGCGCGCCCAAGGCTGAAGAGACGCCGAAGGTCGACGCGGCTCCTGTCGCGCCTGTGATCGCCGCGCCGGCGCCCGAGCCGGAATGGAAAGGCGGCACCCAGCACATGACGGTGCGTGAGGCGCTGCGCGAGGCCATGGCGGCCGAGATGCGCGCCGACGAGTCGGTCTTCCTGATGGGCGAGGAAGTCGCGCAGTACCAGGGCGCCTACAAGGTGAGCCAGGGGCTGCTCGACGAGTTCGGCGCCAAGCGCGTCATCGACACGCCGATCACAGAGCACGGTTTCGCCGGCCTCGGCGTCGGCGCAGCGTTCGGCGGGCTGAAGCCGATCGTCGAGTTCATGACCTTCAACTTCGCCATGCAGGCGATAGACCAGATCATTAACTCGGCGGCCAAGACCCACTACATGTCGGGCGGCCAGATGACCTGCCCGATCGTGTTCCGCGGTCCCAACGGCGCGGCCTCGCGCGTCGCCGCCCAGCATTCGCAGTGCTACGCGAGCTGGTATGCCCATGTGCCGGGCCTGCGCGTGCTGGCGCCGTGGAGCGCCGCCGACGCCAAGGGCCTGCTGCGCGCTGCGATCCGCGATCCCAACCCGGTGATCTTCCTCGAGAACGAGATTCTCTACGGCCAGTCGTTCGACGTGCCGGAGGATCCCGACTTCGTGCTGCCGATCGGCAAGGCGAAGATCGAGCGCGCCGGCAAGGACGTCACGATCGTCGCCTTCTCGATCATGGTTGGCAAGGCGCTGCAGGCTGCCGAGGAACTGGCCAAGATTGGCATCGATGCCGAGGTGATCAACCTCCGCTCGCTGCGCCCGTTCGACACCGAGACCATCGTCGAATCGGTGAAGAAGACCAACCGGCTCGTCTCCTGCGAGGAGGGCTGGCCCTTCGCCGGCATCGGCTCCGAACTGTCGGCACTGATGATGGAGCACGCGTTCGATTATCTCGATGCGCCGGTAAAGCGGGTGACCGGTCTCGACGTACCGCTGCCCTATGCCGCGAACCTCGAGAAGATGGCGCTGCCGCAATCCTCTCATATCGTCGAGGCCGCCCGCGCGGTCTGCAATCGCTGAGACGGGAGAGCCGGCATGTCCATCAACATCCTGATGCCCGCGCTCTCGCCCACCATGACGGAGGGCAAGCTCGCCAAGTGGCACGTCAAGGTCGGTGACACGGTCAAGTCCGGCCGGGTGGTCTGCGAGATCGAGACCGACAAGGCCACGATGGAAGTCGAGGCCGTCGACGAGGGTAAGGTCGGCCAGATCCTGGTCGAGGAGGGCACTGAAGGCGTGAAGGTCAACGCCGTCATCGCCGTGCTGCTCGAGGACGGCGAGAAGGAAGCCGCCCTGTCCGCGGCACCTGCTGCCGAGAAGCCCGCGCCGAAGGCCGAGGAGAAGCCGGTCGAGAAGCCTGCCGCTCCGGCAGCGGCGCCCGCACCGGCGGCCAGGCCGGCTGCGCCCGCGGCATCCGCCGGCGGCACGCGCATCTTCGCCTCGCCGCTGGCCAGGCGCATTGCGGCCGAGAAGGGGATCGACCTCGCCGGCCTGAAGGGCTCCGGCCCCAACGGCCGCATCGTCAAGGCCGACGTCGAGAACGCGAAGCCGGCTGGCGCGCCCGTCGCGGCGCGCAAGGCCGCGCCGGCACCCGCGGCCGGCGGTCAGCCGGTCTTCGTGGCGCCGGGCGACAGCCGCGTGCCGCACACCAGCATCCGCAAGGTCATCGCCCGGCGCATGCTCGAGTCCAAGCAGACCGTCCCGCATTTCTATCTGACGGTCGACTTCGAGATCGACGCGCTGCTGACGGCACGCACAGCGATCAACGCCGTGGTCGAGAAGAAGGGCACCAAGGTCTCGGTCAACGACATGGTGATCAAGGCCTGCGCCAAGGCGCTGCGCGACCATCCGGAGTGCAATGCCTCGTGGACCGAGGAAGAGATGATCCAGTACGGCGCGGTCGACATCTCTGTCGCCGTCGCCACCGATCGCGGCCTCATCACGCCGATCGTGCGCAATGCCGACATGAAGGGGCTGGCGCAGATCTCGAACGAGATGAAGGACCTCGCAAGCCGCGCCAAGAGCGGCAAGCTCAAGCTCGAGGAATTCCAGGGCGGCGGCTTCACCATCTCGAACCTCGGCATGTTCGGCATCCGCGACTTCGGCGCCATCATCAACACGCCGCAGGCGATGATCCTGGCCGTCGGCGCGGGCGAGGAGCGGGTTGTCGTCCGCAAGGGCGAGATGGTCGTCCGCAACATCATGAGCTGCACGCTGGCCGTCGATCACCGCGTGGTGGACGGCGCCATGGGCGCGCAGTTCCTGCAGACGCTCAAGGCGTACATCGAACAACCCGCCGCGATGCTGGCCTAGGAGCACGTCATGGCCGAAACCAGTTTCGATCTCATCGTCGTCGGCGGCGGGCCGGGCGGCTATGTCGCCGCGATCCGCGCCGCGCAGCTCGGGCTTAAGACCGCCGTGGTCGAGCGCGAGCACATGGGCGGCATCTGCCTCAACTGGGGCTGTATCCCGACCAAGGCGCTGCTGCGTACCTCCGAGGTCTACGGCCTCATCAAGCATGCCGACGCTTATGGCCTGTCGGTGAAGGACGTGTCGTTCGATCCCAAGAAGATCGTCGAGCGCTCGCGCAAGGTGGCGAGCCAGCTCAGCAACGGCGTCTCGATGCTGATGAAGAAGAACAAGATCACCGTGTTCGATGGCACGGCCAAGCTCGCGGGCGCCGGCAAGCTCGCGGTCGCGATGAAGGACAAGAGCAGCGCGACGCTTTCCTACAAGAACGTGATCCTGGCGACGGGCGCGCGCGCCCGCCAGCTTCCCGGCCTGGAGACCGACGGCAAGCTGGTGTGGAGCTACAAGGAAGCGATGGTGCCGCCGGAGCTCCCGAAGTCGCTGCTGGTGATCGGCTCGGGTGCCATCGGCATCGAGTTCGCGAGCTTCTATCGCACCATGGGCGCAGAAGTGACCGTGTGCGAAGTGCTGGACCGCATCCTCCCTGTCGAGGATGCCGAGGTGTCCGCGTTTGCGAAGAAGGCGTTCGAGAAGCAGGGCATGAAGATCCTGACGGGCGCCACGGTCTCGAACCTGAAGAAGGGTGCCAACAACGTAACCGCCACCATCACGGTCGGCGGCAAGGCGCAGGAGATCACGGTCGACCGCGTCATCAGCGCCGTCGGCATCGTGGGCAACGTCGAGAACCTGGGGCTGGAAGGCACCAAGGTGAAGGTCGAGAAGACCCACATCCTGATCGACCAGTGGGGCTTCACCGGCGAGCCGAACATCTATGCGATCGGCGACGTGGCTGGCCCGCCGTGGCTCGCACACAAGGCGATGCACGAGGGCGTGCTGGTGGTCGAAAAGATCGCCGGCGTGAAGGGCGTGCACCCGATGAAGACCGTGAACATCCCGGGCTGCACCTACTGCCAGCCGCAGGTCGCGAGCATCGGCCTCACCGAGGCCGCGGCCAAGGCCAAGGGGCTGGAGCTCAAGGTCGGCAAGTTCCCGTTCATCGGCAACGGCAAGGCGATTGCCCTTGGTGAGCCCGAGGGCTTCATCAAGACGATCTTCGACGCCAGGACCGGCGAACTGCTGGGCGCCCACATGATCGGCGCCGAGGTGACGGAGCTGATCCAGGGCTACAGCATCGCCAAGACGCTGGAGACGACCGAGGCCGAGCTGCTGGTCACGGTGTTCCCGCATCCCACCCTTTCCGAGATGATGCACGAGGCGGTACTGGCGGCCTACGGCCGGACGCTCCATATCTAGCCCCGTCATGGACGGAACACTCGACAAGCATTCCCTGAGCCGGGCGGAACGACACCCGGAGAAGGCCCATCGCCCCGACAACCCGATCCCGCGCAAACCGGATTGGATCAGGGTGCGTGCGCCAAACTCGCCAGAATATGCCGAGACCAAGCGGCTGATGCGCGAGCTGAAGCTCACGACGGTCTGCGAGGAAGCCGCCTGCCCGAACATCGGCGAGTGCTGGAAGCAGAAGCACGCGACCTTCATGATCATGGGCGAGACCTGCACCCGGGCCTGCGCCTTCTGCAACGTGGCAACCGGCAAGCCGGGAGCGCTCAATCCGCACGAGCCTGCCAATATCGCCGAAGCCGTGGGCAAGCTGGGCCTCGACCATGTCGTGGTCACCTCGGTCGACCGCGACGACCTGGATGACGGCGGGGCAGGGCACTTCGCCGAGGTGATCAGCGCGCTGCACAAGGCTGCGCCCACGACCACGGTCGAGATCCTGACGCCCGACTTCATGCGCAAGCCCGGCGCCATCGAGACCGTGGTCGCGTCGCGGCCCGACGTCTTCAATCACAATCTCGAGACCGTGCCGCGGCTCTATCCGACCATCCGTCCGGGCGCGCGCTATTTCACGTCGCTGCGCCTGCTGTCGCGCGTGAAGGAGATCGATCCCGCGATGTTCACCAAGTCGGGCCTGATGGTCGGGCTGGGCGAGACGCGCGAAGAGATCCTGCAGGTGATGGACGATCTGCGCGCCGCCGACGTCGACTTTCTGACGATCGGCCAGTACCTGCAGCCGACGCCCAAGCACGCCGCGCTCGACCGGTTCTGGACGCCCGCCGAATTCTCCGAGCTTGCCCAGATGGCGCGCGCGAAAGGCTTCCTGATGGTCTCGTCCTCGCCGCTGACGCGGTCGAGCTATCACGCCGGCGACGACTTCGCGCGCCTCAGGGCTGCGCGTCAGGCGCAGCTCAAGGGCTGACGGCTCCTTGGCTACCCGTCATCAGGAACGGCGAGTCGTTCCGTTCCAGCCGCGCCAGCTTTTCGACCTGGTTGCCGACGTACCGCGCTACCCCGAGTTCCTGCCGTGGTGCTTCGCCGGCCGCGTCCGCCGGCGGGAAGTGCCGAACGTCGAGATCGCCGAACTGGCGATCGGCTTCGGGCCGTTCCACGAGAAATTCGTCTCCCGCGTCGAACTGTCTCCCGACGCCCCTGAAGGCATGAGCATCGTCACGACCGGCATCGAGGGACCATTCCGGCTGCTCAAGAGCCGCTGGCTCTTCAAGCCGCATCCCGAGGGCACGCAGATCGACTTCGAACTCGAATTCGATTTCCGCTCGCTGCTGCTGCAGAAGACGGTGCAGCTCCTCTTCGCCGAAGCCGTCCGCCGCATGGTCTCGGCTTTCGAGGCGCGGGCCGCGCAGCTCTACGGGAAGCCCGTCGTCGCCTCCTCCTGAGACTACCGCTCCGCCAGCTTCGCCAGAAGCGCGAGTGCCGTGATGACCGTGAGGCGGCGGATGGCGTCGCGGTCGCCGGGGAAGACGTGATGTTCGGTCACCGGTTCGAAGCCCGTCCGGACGGCGCCGAATTGGACGAGGCCCACCGGCTTCTCGGCCGAGCCGCCGCCGGGGCCGGCGACACCGGTCACCGACACCGCGAGCTGCGCGCCCGAACGCTCGAGCGCACCGGTGGCCATCGCGCGCGCGACCGGCTCGCTCACAGCGCCGTGGCTCACGATCGCCTCCCACGGCACGCCCAGCATCTCGCGCTTGGCCTCGTTCGAATAGGTGACGAAGCCGCGGTCCACGACGTCGGACGAGCCGGCGATCGCGGTGAGGGCGGCGGCGATCAGACCGCCGGTACAGGACTCGGCTGTCGCGACCTTGAAGCCGCGCTTGCGGCAGGTGAACAGGACATGCTCCGCGGCTTCACGCATCTCATGATCGAACATCGGTCCTTCAGCTCCCCGGCAGTTCTACGGTCGCAATGGCCTGGGCGGCGATGCCTTCGCGCCGGCCGGTGAATCCCAGTCCCTCTGTGGTGGTGGCCTTCACGCTGACGCGATGGTCTGCGACGCCCGCGATCGCGGCGACGCTCTTCACCATGGCCTCGCGATGAGGCCCCACCTTGGGGGCTTCGCAGACGATCGTGACATCGAGGTGAAGGACACGGCCGCCGCGCCCCGTCACGAGATCCACGGCGTGCCGCAGGAAGCGGTCGGACGAGGCTCCGCGCCATTGCGGGTCGGAGGGCGGAAAGTGCTTGCCGATGTCGCCGGCGCCGATCGTACCGAGCACCGCGTCGGTCAGCGCGTGCAGCGCCACGTCGGCATCGGAATGTCCGGCCAGCGTCTGCCCGTGAGGAACGGGCACGCCGCATAGCATCACGGCATTGCCCGGGGCGAAGCCGTGAACGTCGAAGCCGAGAGCGGTGCGCGTTTCCATGCGGGGCGGGAAGAGGTCAGCCGTGGTGGTGATCTTGCGGTTATCTTCGCTGCCCGCGACCATGACAAGCGAGAGGCCCGCGCGCTCGGCGACGGCGGCATCGTCGGTCAGCGCGGTCGCCTCGTCAGCGGCCAGCGAGGCCGCCGCACGATGCGCCGCCAGCAGCGGGGCGAAGCGGAAGAGCTGCGGCGTCTGAGCCCGCCACAGGTCGCGCCGCGGCACGGTCTCCGTAACCGTCCGGCCCGCACCCACGCGCTTCAGCGTGTCGGCGAGGGGAATGCCGAGGATGGCGCCGTCGATCCCGTCGGCCGAGGCGGCAACGAGGCAGGCCTCGATCTCGGCCGGACGCACGAAGGGTCTCGCAGCGTCGTGAATGGCGACGAAGTCCGGCGCGCCACTGGTCAGCGCTTCGAGACCGTTGAGCACGGACTGCTGGCGGCTGCCGCCGCCCGGCACGGGCGGGGGCAAATCGAGGCCCCGCGTCGCCGCCTCGTAGAGTTCGTCATCTCCCGGACCAATCACCACGAGGATCCGATCGATCGCTGGCGTGCCCTGGAAGGCGGCGATGGTGCGGCGCAGGACGGGCGCGCCGTCCAGAAGCGCATATTGCTTGGGCAGGGGGCCGCCGAAGCGGCTGCCGCGGCCGGCGGCGACGATGAGGGCTGTACAACGGGTCACACCCGTAGATAACACTGGCTTCGGCAATTGCGCACTTCCGACCCTTGCGCAGTTTGGCGGCACAGGCTATTGCTCGCTCAATTATTGTGCACTGCACAAGATGCCTATTAACTGAACAAAGAATGCAAAACGCACACCGCCTCAAACCCGTCGACATCGGACCCGTCCGCATCGAGGACCCCGTCATCCTGGCTCCGCTGTCGGGCGTGAGCGACCTGCCATTCCGCCAGATGGTGAAGCGGCGCGGGGCGGGGCTCGTCGTTTCCGAGATGATCGCGTCCGTGGCGATGGTGCGTGAGAACCGCAAGACCTTGCTGATGGCCAAGACCACGCCGGAAGAATTCCCGATGTCGGTCCAGCTGGCCGGCTGCGAGCCGCAGGTCATGGGCGACGCCGCGAAGCTCAACGAGGATCGTGGCGCGGCGATCATCGACATCAATTTCGGCTGCCCGGTGAAGAAGGTCGTGAACGGCCATGCCGGTTCGTCCCTGATGCGCGACGAGGTCCACGCCGCGAAGATACTCGAGGCGACCGTGAAGGCGGTGAAGCTGCCGGTGACGCTCAAGATGCGGACCGGCTGGGACTCGACCAACCGCAATGCTCCGAACCTCGCGCGCATCGCCGAAGCCTGCGGAATCAAGATGCTGACGGTGCACGGTCGCACCCGCTGCGACTTCTACGACGGGCATGCCGACTGGGCCTTCGTCCGCACCGTCAAGGAGGCCACCAGCCTGCCGGTGATCGTGAACGGCGACATCAACACGCTCGACGACGTCGACCAGGCGCTCGAGCAGTCGGGCGCCGATGGCATCATGATCGGACGCGGCGCCTATGGGCGTCCGTGGTTCCCGAGCCAGGCGATCCACTATCTGCGGACGGGGGAGCGGCTGCCCGATCCCTCGATCACCGAGCAATATGCGGCGGTGCGCACGCACTTCGAGGCGATGCTCGAGCATTACGGCCTCGAGACCGGCGTGCGCATGGCCCGCAAGCATCTCGGCTGGTACTCGAAGGGGTTTCCCGCCTCGGCCGATTTCCGGGCGGCGCTCAACCGTGAAACCGATGCAGGCAAGGTGCGGAGCATGCTCGCTTCGTTCTTTCTGCCGGCCATGGAGCGACAGGCAGCCTGATGTCCCTGCGCCCTCTCAAACGGAACGGCATGAGCGATCAGTTTCCGACGGCTCTCCTCGATTCGCTCTCGGAAGCCATCATCGTGGTCGATGCGAACGGCCTGATGCACTACGCCAACCTCTCGGCCGAGCAGTTCTTCGGTGTCGGGCGCGCCCGCCTGCTCGGGCATCCGCTGAGCGAGTTCGTGCCCGAAGACACACCGCTCTTCTCGCTGCTGGAGCAGGTCGTGGCGACCGGCGGCGCAGTCGCCGAGAACGGCGTGACGCTCGCGTCGCCGCGAATCGGCAGCCGCTTCTGCGCGCTGCGCCTGTCGCCGATCGTCGACAGCGACGGGCTGGTGGCAGTCTCGCTGGTCGAGCAGACGATTGCGCGCAGCATCGACCGGCAGCTCTCGCATCGCAGCGCCGCCCGCTCGGTGAGTGCGCTGGCCGCCATGCTGGCACACGAGGTCAAGAACCCGCTGTCCGGCATCCGCGGCGCCGCCCAGTTGCTCGAACAGTCGGTGCCGGATTCCGAGCGGGAGCTGACCGAGCTGATCTGCGAGGAGACCGACCGGATCGTCGCGCTGGTCGATCGGATGGAGGCCTTTGCCGACGGCCGCCCGATCGAGCGCGGACCGATCAACATCCACCAGGTCCTGAACCACGTCCGCCGCCTGTCGCAGAACGGCTTCGGCAAGGGCGTGCGCTTCATCGAGACCTACGATCCGTCGCTGCCGGACGTGCACGGCGACCGCGACCAGCTGATTCAGGTGTTCCTGAACCTCGTGAAGAATGCCTGCGAGGTCCCGGGCGACGTCGAGCGTGAGATCGAGCTCTCGACCGCCTACCGCCACGGATTGCGGCTGGCCGTGCCCGGCCAGCAGACGCGGGTGAACCTGCCGCTGGTCGTCACCGTGCGCGACAACGGCCGCGGCGTGTCGGACGAGATCCGCAGTCACCTGTTCGACGCCTTCGTGACCAACAAGCCGACCGGAACCGGCCTGGGTCTTGCTTTGGTCGCGAAGATCATCAACGACCATGGCGGCGCGATCGAGTTCGATAGCGAGCCTGGCCGCACATCATTCAGGGTCATGTTGCCGCTTCAATTTCCGCAGGCCACGCCATGAGCGAAGGCACTACCATTCTCGTCGCCGATGACGACCGCGCCATTCGCACGGTCCTGCACCAAGCTCTCGGCCGACAGGGCCATACGGTCCGCAGTACCGGAACCGCCTCCACGCTCTGGCAGTGGGTCCAGGAAGGTGAGGGCCAGCTGGTCATCACCGACGTCGTGATGCCGGACGAGAACGGTCTCGACCTGGTGCCGCGCATCCGCAAGCTGCGGCCGGACCTGCGCATCATCGTCATGAGCGCGCAGTCGACCCTGCTCACGGCCGTACGCGCGACCGAGCGCGGCGCCTTCGAGTACCTGCCCAAGCCGTTCGACCTGAACGAGCTGATCTCGGTCGTCAACCGGGCGTTGTCCGCGCCGGCCGCCTCGATGGCGCGTTCGCCGGCTCTGCCGGAAGAGGGCGAGCGCCTGCCCCTGATCGGCCGTTCCCCGGCCATGCAGGAAATCTATCGCACCCTGGCGCGCCTGATGGCGACCGACCTCACGGTCATGGTCACCGGCGAGTCGGGGGCCGGCAAGGAATTGGTCGCGCGCGCGCTGCACGATTACGGCAAGCGCCGGAAAGGGCCGTTCATCGCGCTCAACATGGCCGCGATCCCGCGCGAGCTGATCGAGAGCGAGCTGTTCGGTCACGAGCGCGGCGCCTTCACTGGCGCGGTACAGCGGTCGGCCGGCAAGTTCGAGCAGGCTTCCGGCGGCACGCTGTTTCTCGACGAGATCGGCGACATGCCGCCCGAGGCGCAGACACGCCTGCTTCGCGTCCTTCAGGAAGGTGAATACATGACGGTCGGCGGCCGCACGCCGATCAAGGCCAACGTACGTATCGTCGCGGCGACCCATCGCGACCTGCGCCGACTGATCCAGCAGGGCCTGTTCCGCGAGGATCTGTTCTATCGCCTCAACGTCGTGCCGATCCGCCTGCCGCCGCTGCGCGAGCGCCTCGACGACATTCCCGAACTGGCCAATCACTATCTGCAGGCTGCGACGGCGGACGGCTTGCCGACCAAGGTCCTGTCGCCGGAGGCGATGGCGCGGCTGAAGCAGCATCGCTGGCCGGGCAACGTGCGCGAACTGGTGAACTTGGTGCGCCGCCTGTCCGCGCTCTATTCCGAGGAGATCATCGGCGTCGAAACGATCGAAGCCGAGCTCGCGGATGCGGTGTCGGCGATCGACCACGGCCCTTCGTCCTCCGAGGCGAGCGACGACATCTCGCTGGCCGATGCCGTCGACCGTCATCTGCAGTCGCTTTTCGCGGCACACGGGGACCGGCTTCCGCCCGACGGCATGTACGATCGTGTCATTTCCGAGGTCGAGCGGCCGTTGCTCGCGCTGGCGCTGGGGGCTACACGGGGGAATCAGTTGCGTGCGGCACGCCTTTTGGGGCTCAATCGCAATACGTTGCGCAAGAAGATAAAGGACCTCGACGTCCCCGTGGTTCGCACGCCGCAGGTTCGCCGAGGCGGGTGATTCCGTGACAGCTGCGCTGGGCGTTTCACGCTTGGGCGACAAGATGAGTGTGGTGCTGCGCAGCCTCGGCGGCCGCGTCGCCGCCGTTTCACTGGCCATCCTCGCCATGGTCGCGGGCGGCGCGACCTATGCGTGGCTCGCCGGCTTCGTGCCGGAATCGTTCGGCACGCGCGGCTGGATGACAGGCCTGCTCGTGGCCGATCTCGTCATTGCGATCGCCCTCGTGTCCGTCGTGGCCGTCCGCCTGACCCAGCTCTGGCTCGATCGACGGCGCGGCGCCGCGGGCTCGCGCCTGCACATGCGGCTCGTGCTGGTCTGCAGCGTTTTCACCATCACGCCGACAGTCATCGTCACCATCATCCTGTCGCTGCTGGTAATCAGCCTCACCGACTTCGTCGTGAAGCCTTCACAAGCTTCGTACGAGGCGGCGCGTGCCATCGGCGAGCCGGTACGGCGCGCGCGCGAGCAGGAAATCCTGAATGACATCGAGGCGATCTCGGCGCCGCTGCAGGCCGAAGGTGTCGACGCGGTGCGCGATCCGGCGGCGACGAAGGCGATGCTGGAACGCCTGATCGAGGGGCGGCCGATCATCGAGGCGACCGTGCTCGATGCGGACAAGGGCGTCATCGCGCAGGCCAAGGCGCCGGATGCGACGGGCATGGCCAATCCTGTTCCGCCGGCCCAGTTCCTCTGGCAGGCCGTGAACCAGGCCCGGCCCGTCCAGATCGAATCTCCGACCGGCGCCTACTTCGTGATGCAGCTCTTCGTCGGCGAGCCACTGTTCCTCGCAACCGGCCACGCCGTCGACCTGCGGGTGGTCGACTACATCAAGAGCATCGAGTTCGCGGGTTCGTTCTATTCGCAGATCGAATCGGCGCTGCGGCGCAGCCAGCTCATCATCTTCGTGGTCTGCGGCGCCATCGCCTTCCTGATGCTGCTGGCCGCCGTCTGGCTCGCCATCCTGTTCGCCACGCGCCTCACCGAGCCGATCGGCGGTTTGATGCTGGCGGCCGAGCGGGTTAGGGGCGGCGATCTCAGTGCCCGGGTGGAGGAGGGACCGCCCAACGACGAGCTGGGCCAGCTCGCACGCTCGTTCAATCGAATGGCCAGCCAGATCGAACAGCAGCGTGGCGAACTGGTGCACGCCAATACCGAACTCGACACCAGGCGCCGGTTGACCGACGCAGTCCTGGCAGGCGTCTCCGCTGGTGTTCTCAGCGTCGATGGCGAGGGCATCGTGATGCGCTCCAACCGCTCGGCGCTGGACCTGCTGGCCCTGCCCGAGGACGGCGTGCTGGGACGGCCTCTGATCGCGGTGATGCCGGAGCTGGGCCCGCTGGTCGCCCAGGCAGCCGAGCGGCCGGACCGCATGACCCAGGGCCAGGTAGAGATCCTGCAGCGCGGCTCGCGACAGATCCTGCTGGTCCGCATCAGCGCCGCCACGGGTGCCGGCTATGTCGTCACCTTCGACGACGTCACCGACCTCATGTCGGCACAGCGCATGGCGGCGTGGGGCGACGTGGCCCGCCGCATCGCGCACGAGATCAAGAATCCGCTGACGCCGATCCAGCTTTCGGCGGAGCGGCTGAAGCGCCGCTACCTGAAGCAGATCAAGGAGGATCCCGATACCTTCTCGATGTGCACCGACACGATCATCCGGCAGGTCGGCGATATCGGACGCATGGTCGACGAATTCTCGTCCTTCGCCCGCATGCCGCGGCCGACGGTCAAGGAGGAGGATGCGAAGGAGTTGTGCCAGCAGGCGCTGTTCCTGCAACGCAACGGCAATCCCGGCATCCGCTACACGGTAAACCTTCCCGGCCATCCGGTGCCGCTGAACTGCGACCGCCGCCAGGTCTCGCAGGTGTTGACCAACATCCTGAAGAATTCGGCCGAGGCGATCGAGGGCAGGGACGAGAACATGGACACGCCTTTGCCACAGGGCGAGATAAGCCTGTCGTTGATCGAGGACGAGACCGGGCTGCGCATCGTCGTCGAGGACAACGGCCGCGGATTGCCCAAGGAAGGCCGCGAACGGCTGACCGAGCCTTACATGACCACCCGCAGCAAGGGCACCGGCCTCGGTCTCGCGATCGTGAAGAAGATCATGGAGGACCACGGTGGGTTCCTGTCGCTGCAGGATCGCGAGGGTGGCGGCGCACGCATCAGTCTGGTATTCCGGCGGGACGCGAAGGAAATCGCGTCGGCTCGACCGCACGTGACAGCCGCACAATGACCCGCCGTTCCATGCGGGCTGCTTGAAGTGACATGGCCCACGATATTCTGATCGTCGATGACGAACGCGATATCTGCACGCTGATCGCCGGCATCCTCGAGGACGAGGGTCACACCGCGCGCCGTGCCCACAACAGCACCGAAGCGATCGAGGCCGTACGGCAGCGGCGTCCGGCGTTGGTCATTCTCGACGTCTGGCTGCAAGGCAGCGAGCTGGACGGGTTGCAGATCCTCGAAGTCATCCGCCGGGAGGATCCGCCGATCCCCGTCGTGATGATCAGCGGCCACGGCACGATCGACACCGCCGTATCGGCGATCAAGAGCGGTGCCTACGACTTCGTCGAGAAGCCGTTCAAGGCCGATCGCCTGCTCCTCGTCGTCGACCGTGCCATCGAGGCCGACAAGCTGAAGCGCGAGAACGTGGCGCTGCGTCGGCGCGCCGGCGGCGAAGTGACCTTCGTGGGCTCCTCCAGCGGCGCTGCCAGCGTGCGCGCGCAGATCGAGAAAGTGGCGCCGACCGGTAGTCGTGTCCTCGTCACCGGCGCCTCCGGCTCGGGCAAGGAGACGGTGGCGCGGCTGATCCATCAGGGATCGAAGCGCGCCGACGGACCGTTCGTCGTGGTCAACTGCTCGACCCTGCCGGCCGAGCGGCTGGAGATCGAACTCTTCGGAACCGACGGTGACACCGACGCGGAGGCGCTGCGCGTGTCGGGGGCCTTCGAGATGGCCCACGGCGGCACGCTGGTGCTCAAGGAAGTGGCCGACCTGCCGCTGGCGCTGCAGGGAAGGCTGGCGCGCGTGTTGCACGAACAGTCCTATGCGCGCGACGGCGGCAAGACCAAGGTCGAGATCGACGTGCGTGTCCTGGCGACGACGGCGCGCGACCTCCAGGAGGAAATCGCGGCCGGCCGCTTCCGCGAGGATCTCTTCCACCGCCTGAACGTGGTGGGATTGCGCGTGCCGCCCCTCAGCGAGCGCCGCGAGGACATTCCCGAGCTGGCGCTCGACCTGCTGAAGCGCGTCGCCGATGCCACCGGCCTGCCGGCCCGCTCGATCGGCGAGGACACGCAGGCGGCACTGCAGGGTCACGACTGGCCGGGTAACGTGCGACAGCTGCGCAACGTCATTGAGCGGCTGTTGATCCTGGCGCCACCCGGCGGGGCACCGATCCGCGCCGACGTACTGCCCAATGACGTCAGCGAGGACGCCCCGTCGGTGCTGCGCTGGGAGAAGGGCGGGGAGATCATGCAGCTGCCTCTGCGCGACGCGCGCGAGGTCTTCGAGCGCGAATACCTGCTCGCCCAGGTGACGCGATTCGGCGGCAACATTTCACGGACGGCAACTTTCGTCGGCATGGAGCGCTCGGCCTTGCACCGCAAGCTGAAGTCGCTCGGCCTGCACGGCGGTTCGCTGGAGGGCAGCGGGGCCGAGCCGTCGGTCTGAGGAGGAGAGGGCGTCATGGCGCGTTATGCCTATGTAAACGGTCGCTACGTCGACCATCGTGAAGCGAGCGTCCATATCGAGGACCGTGGTTACCAGTTGGCCGACGGCGTCTACGAGGTGGTGGGCGTCCGTGACGGCAAGCTGATCGACGAGAAGCCGCACATCGACAGGCTCGACCGTTCGCTGAAGGAGCTGCGGATCGACTGGCCGGTCTCTCGCAACACGATGGGCTTCATCCTGCGCGAGCTGATGCGCAAGAACCGCCTGCGGGACGGGCTGGTCTACATGCAGGTGACGCGCGGCGTCGCGCGGCGCGACCATGGCTTTCCGACCGCGCCGGTGAAGCCCGCGCTGGTGATGACGACAAAGGCCACCAAGCACATCGTGGCCGATGCCGGCCCCGGCGTCGCGGTGAAGAGCATGCCCGACATCCGCTGGGAGCGTTGCGACATCAAGACGGTGGCACTGCTGGCGAACGTGCTGGCCAAGCAGGCCGCTCGCGAGGCCGGCGCCTACGAGGCCTGGCTGGTCGACGACAAGGGCTGCGTCACCGAGGGCGCGTCGACCAATGCCTGGATCGTTACCCAGGGCGGTGAGCTGGTGACCCGCCAGACCGACAACGGCATCCTTTCCGGCATCACGCGGCAGACGCTGAAGTCGATCTGCAATTCGTTGCAGCTCAAGTTCGTCGAACGGCCCTTCACGGTCGAGGAGGCCAAGAAGGCGAAGGAAGCGTTCATCACCAGCGCCACCTCGTTCGTCACACCAGTCGTCAAGATCGACGGCGACAAGGTCGGCGACGGCAAGGTCGGCGCCACAGCGCGGCGCCTGCGCGAGGAATATGTCCGCTTCTCGGAGGCGGGCGAGGCCGTGACGTGAGCCTGCCGGAAGGCCTGAAGCCGCCGCGCGCCGTCCTGTTCGACTGGGATAACACGCTGGTCAACACCTGGCCGACCATCGTCGAATGCTACCGGGACACTTTCACGGCGCTGGGCCTGGTGCCGTGGACGGCTACGGAAGTCCAGGACCGCGCCCACGGCTCCCTGCGCGAAGTCTTCCCGACCCTGTTCGGCGAGCGTGCCGCCGAGGCGGAGCGGGTGTTCTACGAGACCTTCTTTCGCATCCATCTGGAACGGCTCGAGCCGCTGGTGGGCGCCGACACGCTGCTGGCGCACTGCCACGCCAAGGGCCTCTACGTGGCGATCGTCAGCAACAAGGTGGGCGACAACCTGCGGGCCGAGGTCGCCCATCTGGGCTGGGACAAGTGGATCGCCCGCTCGGTCGGTGCGCGCGATGCCGCCCGCGACAAACCAGCGCCGGACCCCATCTTCCTGGCCCTCGACGGCACGGGAATTGCCCCGGACGACAGCGTGTGGATGGTGGGAGACACCCCGGCCGACCTGAAGAGTGCACATGCGGCCGGGTGTCTGCCGGTTCTCGTAGGAGGCGCGGACGAATTGTCCGGCTCGCTTCTGGAACATCCGCCGAGACTGCGAGCGCGTAATTGTCATCAGCTGGTGGCATTGCTTTGAGACCAAGCTCCCCTATATACGAGGCGACTCGGTAGCGGGGAGAGACCCCGTACCCCTCAACCGGCCGCTCCAAGGCGGCCGGCCGCCCACCAAGAGGCCAAGAACATGAGCGAAAAGGCACAAAACGTTCAGGACGTCTTCCTGAACCACCTTCGGAAGAACAAGACTCCGGTCACGATCTTCCTTGTAAACGGCGTGAAGCTGCAGGGCATCGTCACGTGGTTCGACAATTTCTCGGTGCTGCTGCGCCGCGATGGGCATTCGCAGCTCGTCTACAAGCATGCGATCTCGACCATCATGCCGGTCACGCCGGTGCAGCTGTTCGACGGGGACAAGGCCGACGCAGGCTGATTTGATCGACGAATTCAAGCAGGACGTCCAGGAAAAGCGCGCACGACAGCCGTTGGAGACCGTGCGCCCCGCGACGGTCGCGGCGGTCGTGTGTCCGTACATGGCGGGGCCGCGCGGTCGCGGCAGCGAGCGCGACAGCCAGGCCAAGCTGGAAGAGGCCGTGGGCCTCGCCCGGGCGATCGATCTCGACGTCCGGCTGCAGCAGGTTGCGCCGCTGCGGCAGGTCACCCCAGCGACCCTGCTCGGCAAGGGTGTGGTCGCCCGGATCGCCGCCGCCGTCGAGGAGCAGGGCATCGGCCTGGTCGTGGTCGACGACAAGCTCACGCCCGTCCAGCAGCGCAACCTCGAAAAGGCCTGGCAGGCCAAGGTCATCGATCGCACCGGCCTGATCCTTGAGATTTTCGGTGCCCGCGCCCGCACGCATGAGGGTCGCCTGCAGGTAGAACTGGCCGCACTCGACTACCAGCGCGGCCGCCTGGTGCGGTCGTGGACCCATCTCGAGCGCCAGCGCGGCGGCTTCGGCTTCCTGGGCGGCCCCGGCGAATCGCAGATCGAGATCGACCGCCGCCTGATCGGCGAGCGCATCGTGCGGATCAAGCGCGACCTCGAAAGCGTGCGCAAGACGCGCGCCGTCAACCGTGCCGGACGCAAGAAGGCGCGCCTGCCCACGGTGGCGCTGGTCGGTTACACAAATGCCGGCAAGTCGACGCTGTTCAACCGCATGTCCGGCGCCGAGGTCATGGCCAAGGACCTGCTGTTCGCCACGCTCGATCCCACCATGCGGTCGATCAAGCTGCCGAACGGCAAGGGCTGCGTCCTCTCCGACACAGTGGGCTTCGTCTCCGATCTGCCGACGCATCTGGTCGCGGCCTTCCGCGCCACACTGGAAGAGGTGATCGAGGCCGACCTGATCGTGCACGTGCGCGACATTTCCCATCCCGACAGCGAACAGCAGCGGGCCGACGTCGAAGAGGTTCTGCGCGAGCTCGGGGCGCTGGACGAGGCGGGGGGCCGGCCCTTCATCGAGGCCTTGAACAAGGTGGACGCGCTGCCGGAAGAGGCGCGTTCGACCCTGGAAATCCGCACCGCCACGGGGGCCGAGCGCGCCCGCCAGTATCCGGTGTCGGCCTTGACCGGCGAGGGTGTCGACCGGCTGCTGAGCGCCATCGCCGACCTCCTGGGTGCGGCCGGCGAGGCGCGCGAAGTCTCCGTGCCCCTGTCCGACGGCGCGACCATCGCCTGGCTCTATCGACATGGGGAGGTGCGCAGCCGCCGGGACGAGGGGGACACCGCCTGGCTCACGGTCGCGCTCGACGCCGCCGCGGCAGCCCAGTTCGAGCGCCGCCAGCAGGCGCGCTGATACCTCTGCGTTGACACTCCGAGGGCGCGCTTCCTATAAGCGCCCGTCATTCTCAGGACGAAGGAAACACCATGGCTTTCAAGCCCTTGCACGATCGAATTCTGCTGAAGCCGGTGGCTGCCGAGACCCGCACCAAGGGCGGTCTGATCATTCCCGACACGGCCCAGGAAAAGCCGATGCAGGGCAAGGTCGTCGCGGTCGGCAAGGGCCGCCGCCTCGAGGACGGCCGCCTGCAGGAACTCGGCGTCAAGGTCGGCGACACCGTCCTCTACGGAAAGTGGTCGGGCACTGAGGTGAAGCTCGGTGGCGAGGATCACGTGATCCTGAAGGAAGAGGACCTGTTCGGCGTCGTCGGCTGAAGCCGATGATCGACTCCGGCGGCTCGGAACGGGTCGCCGAACTCATGCGCCAGACGGCGGCAGCCGAGTTGCTGCCCCGTTTCCGCAACCTGTCCAAGGAAGAGGTCCGCCAGAAGCGCCCGGGTGACATCGTCACCGTGGCCGATGTGGCATCCGAGCAGCGGCTGGCAAGCGGGCTCGCGAAGATCCTGCCCGGCGTGCCGGTCGTGGGAGAAGAAGCGGTCGAGAAGGATCCCGGCCTCCTCGATCTGATCGCCCGCCCAGGCGAGGCCTGCTGGATCGTCGATCCGCTCGACGGCACGGCCAACTTCGCCGCCGGCCGAGACCGCTTCGCCATGATCATCTGTCTCGTGCACGACACCCAGGCGATCGCCGGCTGGATTCTCGACGTGCCGAACGACCGGCTGGCCGTGACCCATCGCTGCGGCGGCGTGACCTTCGACGGCAAGTCGATCCAGGGAACCTCGGGCACCCGGCCGCTCAACGGCTTCGTGGGCTACAAGATCGCCAAATCCCTCGACGAGCAGCTGAGCCCCGAACAACGCACCCGGCTCGGCAGCATCACCACTTTCCGCTGCGCCGGCGCCGAGTATCTCGAGATACTGGCGGGCCGTGCGAGTTTCAGCCTCTACCGCACGACCAAGCCTTGGGATCATGCCGCCGGCACGCTGATGATGCGGGAAGCGGGCGGCGGCGCCCTGCAGTTCGGCGCGGTGCCCTACAGCCCGGCCCAGCCCCACAATGCCGGCCTGATCGCCGCCTCGACCACAGAGGCCCTGAGCGAGGCGAGGGAGCTCCTCGACGCCTCGCGCCTGCCGCTGCTGACGCCGCGGAGCTGAACGCCCATTGTCATCCCGAGCGTAAGCGAGGGACCTTTCCGCGGCGCCGGATCAAGGGTCCCTCGCTTACGCTCGGGATGACAACCGTTGTGTGATGCGCGCCGTGCGCCATCGCTCAACTCGGTCAAACCCGCGTCTTGGCTTCCTGCCAGAGCGCTTCCATTTCCTCGAGGCTGGCGTGAGCCGGCTTGCGGCCGGTTTCGGCGAGGCGGCGCTCGATGTGGCGGAAGCGCTTCTCGAACTTGTCGTTGGTGGCGCGCAATGCGACCTCAGGGTCGACCTTGCAGTGGCGGGCGAGATTGGCGACCGCGAACAGGACATCGCCAAGTTCGTCGGCGACCTTGGCCTGTTCGACTTTGCCGGCCTCGAGCTCGGCGCGCAGCTCCTTGAGCTCCTCCTCGATCTTGTCGATGACCGGGCCGATCGTGGTCCAGTCGAAGCCGACGCGGGCGGCCCGCTTCTGAATCTTCTCGGCCCGCATCAGGGCGGGAAGGGCGCGCGCCACGCCGTCCAGGGCGCCCGTCGCGCCCTCACTGGCGCCCTTGGCCGCGCGTTCGGCGGCCTTGCGGGCCTCCCAGGAGACCGTCTGGGCATCGGCCGTGCGAATGTCCATGTCGCCGAAGACATGCGGATGGCGGTCGACCATCTTGTCGGCGATTGCGGCCGCCACGTCGTCGAAGGCGAAGGCCCGGGCCTCGCTGGCGATCTGGCTGTGATAGACGACCTGCAGCAGCAGGTCGCCAAGCTCTTCCTTCAGTGCCGGCAGATCGTCGCGCTCGATGGCGTCGGCGACCTCGTAGGCTTCCTCGATCGTGTAGGGCGCGATGGTTCGGAAGGTCTGATCGATGTCCCAAGGGCAGCCATGCTGACGGTCGCGCAGCCAGGCCATGACGGCGAGCAGCCGCGGGAGAGGTTCCTTGGGCAGGGCTTCCGGAGTGGGCTTGCCTGAAGTCATGGGCTCGGACTCATTCTCTATTATCGTATAATATATATTATGACAAATATATATATTGCCTCTGTGCCAGTCATTTACCAGTCGATACGCATGTTCTGGGTTATGAGTGCCAGGAGCTGAAGGCCGCGACCGGCCTCGTTGACCGGCATGCCGAGCGTCACCAGCACGCCTGCCTTAGGGTTTCGGGTATCCGGAACGATCAGGTCGAAGACGGTGCGCGGCCCGGTGCTGTCGGACGGTCCCTTCGGCACGTTCTCGTAGACCACCAGGAAGCTGCCGTCCGGCAGCTTGCGTGCCTGGGCCTGGACGCCCGGACGGCGGGCCTTCATGGAGCCGGCCTTGGTGGCGGCATAGTGCTCGGCATCCCGCACGCCCTCAAAGGCGAAATCGACCCGCCAGACGATCAGCCGGATGCGCTTGTCGAGCGTGTAGGCGACACCCCGCTCCCCATCTTCGGTCGCCTGCCAGCCCATCGGAAGCAGCAGTTCCACCTTGACCGAGTCGAACCGAAGCCGGACTGCCTGGGAGACCCGATCGATGCCGAGAACGCGGGTGAATTTCTGGGTGGTTCCGCCGCCGATGCTTTGTTCGCCGCGGGTGTAGCTCGCGCCGTTGTCCGGAACGCCGAAGTCTCGAAACGTAAGGCCGCCGGGGTCCAGTCGGCCCGCGGTCTGCGCCCGCAGGGGCGCCGCGCAGAGCGCAGCCAAGGTAGCCACCGAGCCCGACAGGAACATCCGGCGTCCGGACTCCTTTCGTTTACGCTTGTGCGTCAGGTCAGGAAATGCCGTTAGCCATTTGTTAGAAAACAATTATTCACCCTAGAGGTGGATCTGAAGACCGTCATGGCAAGGCGTCACGTGAGACGGCGTCGTCCGGTCGACTTCGGCATAGTCCATATCGACATGCAGGTTGGTCAAGTACGCCCGCCGGGGCTTCAGCCGCTCGATCCACTCCAGCGCGCGGTCTAGGTGGGCGTGTGTCGGGTGCGGCCGGTAGCGCATGGCGTCCACGATCAGCACTTCCACACCCTCGAGCGCCCTGAGCGACTCCTCGGGCAGCATCACGACGTCGTTTGCATAGCCGACGGCGCCGAAGCGGAAGCCCAGGGACGGGATGGTCCCGTGGTCCTGCAGGAACGGCACGACCGGCAGGCCGGCAGCGCGAAAGGGGCCGGAGATCACCGTGTGGCGGTAGATCGGATTGTAGAAACCGTTGCCCTCGGCATGGAAACAGTAGCCGAAGCGCCTGCTTAACACGCCGTATGTCCGCTCGTCCGACCAGGACTCGATCTGGCCGTGGCGCAGCGCGAAGGGTCTGAGATCGTCGATCCCATGGCACTGGTCGGCATGGTCGTGGGTCCAGATCACGGCGTCGATCCGCTCGACCTCGGCGGCCAGGAGCTGGCTGCGCACGTCGGGCGAGGTGTCGATCAGCAGCGTCTTTCCCTGGTCCTGGACCAGGATGGAGCAGCGGGTGCGGCGGTTGCGCGAATCGGCAGGATTGGCCGCCCCCCACTCGCCCTTCCCGCCCGGTCCGCCCACCCGGGGAACGCCCGCCGAGGTGCCGCAGCCCAGGATCGTCACGCGCACCGGAAACGCTCCGCCTTGGTGAACAGCCGGAAGAAATTGTCGGTCGTCGCGGCCTCCAGTTCGGCCAGGCCGACGCCCTTGAGCTCGGCGACCTTGGCGGCGGTATGGGCGACGAAGGCGGGCTCGTTGGTCTTGCCGCGTTTGGGGATCGGCGCCAGGTAGGGCGCGTCGGTCTCGACCAGCAGCCGGTCGAGCGGCACGTCGCGCACGATGGCGCGCAGATCCTCGGCCGCCTTGAAGGTGACGATGCCCGAGATCGAGATGTAGAGGCCGAGCGCCAGGGCGCGCTCGGCCACCGCGCGGCCCGAGCTGAAACAGTGGATCAGGCCGGGAAAGGCGCCCTTCCTGTGCTCCTCCTCCAGCATGTCACCGGTCTCGGCATCGGCGTTGCGCGTATGGACGATCAGCGGCAGGCCGGTCGCGCGGGATGCGGCCATATGGGCGCGGAAGCTCTCCGCCTGCTCCTCGCGCGGGCTGTGTTCGTAATAGAAGTCGAGGCCGGTCTCGCCGATGCCGACGACCTTGGGATGGCGGGTCGCCTCGATCAGCCGGTCTGGAGTGCGTTGCCCCTCCTCCTTCGCCTCGTGCGGATGGACGCCGACCGAGCACCAGACATTGTCATGGCGCTCGGCAATTGCGCGCACCCGCTCGAACTGGTCGAGCCGCGTGCCGATCGTCAGCATGCCGCCGACACCGGCCGTGCGGGCGCGCGCCAGCACGCCGGACTCGTCGCTCGTCAACTCCGGGAAGTCGAGATGGCAGTGGCTGTCGATCAGCATGTCAGCCCGCGGCCTTAGGGGCCTTCGGCGCCTTGGGCTGCTTCGGCGGCTTGGCCGGTGCCGCCGCCGCGGCAGTCGGCTCGACGAATCGCGGAAACACGCCCTGCGGCGGCGGCAGCGCCGTGCCGGACAGCAGCTCTTCGCCGAAGGCGGCATAGACGCGCTTCTCCGGTGCGATCGCCAGCTGGTCGAGGATCCTCGCCGTCGCGTCGGGCATGAAGGGCTGCACCAGCAGCGTCACGCGCCGGATCGTCTCGGCCAGCACCCACAGGACCGTGTCACGCCGCACCGGATCGGTTTTGGCCAGCGCCCACGGCGCCTGTGCGTCGACATAGCGGTTGGCGTCGGCGATCACTTCCCAGATGGCGGTCAGCGCCTTGTGGAAGGCCTGCTCGTCGAGTTCGGCCCGCACGATGGCCAGCAGGCCCTTCGCGCGATCGAGCAGCGCCGTGTCGACCTCGACCAGTTCGACCTTGGGCGGAACCTTCTCGCCGCAATTCTTGGCGACGATCGACAGTACGCGCTGGCAGAGATTGCCGTAGGCGTTGGCGAGGTCGGCATTCATGCGGCCGATCAGGGCCCGCCGCTGAAAGTCGCCGTCATTGCCGAACGGCACTTCGCGCAACAGGAAGTAGCGCACCTGGTCGAGCCCGAAGGTCTTCACCAGTTCGACCGGATCGATCACGTTGCCCAGCGACTTCGAGATCTTCTGGCCCTCGTTGGTCCACCAGCCGTGCGCGAAGACGCGCTGCGGCGGCGGCAGGTCGGCAGCCATGAGGAAGGCCGGCCAGAACACGCAATGGAAGCGGATGATGTCCTTGCCGACCATGTGGAGGTTCGCCGGCCAGTACTTCCACAGCGGGTTTGTCTGGTCCGGATAGCCGCACTCGGTGATGTAGTTGGTCAGCGCGTCCAGCCACACGTACATAATGTGCCTGGAATCACCCGGCACCGGGATGCCCCAGGAGAAGCTGGTGCGCGAGACCGAGAGGTCCTGCAGCCCGCCCTTCACGAAGCTCATCACCTCATTGCGCCGGCTGTCCGGACCGATGAACGCCGGGTTCTTCTCGTAGTATTCGAGCAACCGGTCGGCCCAGGCCGAAAGCCGGAAGA
>JAGNNA010000267.1 GCA_017990895.1 Reyranella sp. | reverse complement strand
GGCGATATCCGCTAAAAAAAACGATCCCGCCGGAGGGCGGGAAGGCCGGCTTTTTACGGGCCCAAACGGTGCCCGTCAAGCGAACCAGTCCACCACTCTTTCGCTGATATCCTCGACCTGGTCCTCGGGGATCACCCGCCCCCGGGCCGAGATTCCCGCCTCGTGCACGGTGTTCGGATCGCCGGAGACAAGGGGATGCCACCAGTAAAGATCCTGCTTCAAGTGGACCAGCCGATACCCACAAGTTCTGGGGAGCCAGTCCATCTTGGCCACCACCTTTGGGGTGAGCTGGATGCATTCCGGGACGATCTTCTTGCGGTTCTTGTAGTCCTTGCACAGCGCCGTCCTGGGATCGAGCAGACGGCAGCAGGTGTCGGTCTGGGCGAGTTCGCCCGTCCCCTCGTATTCGAGCTTGTTGACGCAGCACATGCCGCAGCCGTCGCAGAGCGATTCCCACTCCTGCTTCGTCATTTCCGCCAGGGTCTTGCGCTTCCAGAAGGGCTCCTTCTGGGCCTCGGCGGCGCGGCGCGCGCGCTTCAGGAATGACTTAGCGGCCATGGAAGACTTGTAGCATGGACCGGGCCGCCGCTGCCGGCGTCAGCCGGCCGGCCTCGACCTCGCGCTCCAGGCCGCCGACGAGCCGGCGCACCTCGGGGTGCCCCTTCAGTTCCGCCAGCAGGGTCTCTCCGACCTCGTTCCACATCCAGGCCCGGGCCTGCTCGGCCCGGCGCTTCTGGATGCCCTTCTCGCCCACCGCCTGGTTGAAGCGCTCGACGACGTCCCAGATCTCGAGGACGCCGTCGCCCGTCTGGGCCGAGCTGGTGGTGACCTCGGGCGTCCACCCGGGGGTCGGCGAGCGCAGCATGCGCAGCGCGTGCTGGTAATCAGAGGCCGAACGCTGTGCAGTGGCCTTGAGATCGCCATCGGCCTTGTTGACCACGATCAGGTCGGCGAGTTCGATCACGCCGCGCTTGATGCCCTGCAGATCGTCGCCACCGGCCGGCAGCAGCAGCACGATGAACATGTCGACCATGTCGGACACCGCCGTCTCGGACTGGCCGACACCCACCGTCTCGACGATCACCGTGTCGAAGCCGGCGGCTTCCACCAGCAGCATCGTCTCCCGCGTACGCCGGGCGACGCCGCCCAGGGTAATGCCGGCCGGCGAGGGCCGGATGAAGGCCTCCCGGCGCCTCGACAGCTCTTCCATGCGCGTCTTGTCGCCGAGGATCGAGCCGCCGCCGCGCTTGGACGAAGGATCGATCGCCAGCACGGCCAGCGACCGGCCGCGCTCCAGCAGCGACAGGCCGAAGCGTTCGATCAGGGTGGACTTGCCGACGCCGGGCACGCCGGTGATGCCGAGCCGCACCGACTTGCCGGTATGCGGCAGCACCTCGGCCAGAAGCGCATCGGCGCGCGCGCGATGGTCGCTGCGCGTCGATTCGATCAGGGTGATGGCCTGCGCCAGCGCCCGCCGGTCTCCCTTCAGCAGGGGCTCGAGAAGCGGATCGGCCGGCGCGCCGGAAATCGCTGCGGACGCACTCATCGGCGGCCAGACTTATCAGCCGCGGCGGCGCATTGCCAGCAAGGCGCCGGCTGTCGCGATCGCGTAGAAGAAGCCCAGGGTCCAGCCGAGGCCGGGTTCGCCCACCGCATCCATGGCCGCCCCCGTGAGCGGCCGGCCGACCAGGCCGCCCATGACGTAGATCAGGCTGAAGGCAGTATTCGCGCGGGCGATGTCGCCGCCGTTGAAGCGCTGACCGAGGAGTGCCAGCCCCACCGGATAGATGGCGAACGAGATGCCGCCCCACAGCATGATGACGCCCACGATCGAGAGCGACTGCGCCGGGACGAAGGTGAGGCCGATCACCAGCGCCGCGCTGACGATTGCGAGCCCCGCCAGTACGCCCCGCCGGTCGAAATGGTCGGCCAGCCAGCCGATCGGCCATTGCAGGGCCACGTTGCCGACCACGAAGGCCGAAAGCCACAGCGCGCCAGTCTCCGGTGCCACGCCGACGCTGACCGCATAGACCGGCAGGAAGCTGAAGGCGACCTGCTCGCCCAGGCCGCCCGCAAAGCCCGCGAGCATGGCGAGCGGGGCCGCCAGGAAGATCGTGCCGTAGCCGCCGTCGGCATGGTGCCGGATCGCCGGCGCCCGGTACCGGTAGGGCAGCAGCGGCAGCGCGACCAGCAGCGCGAGCGCGGCGCAGCTGAGGAACGGGACCGGCCCATAGACTCCGACGATCTGCAGCACCAGGGGTCCCAGCGCCATGCCGCCCGCGAACATGGTGGCATAGATGCCCATGACCCGGCCGCGCCGCTTCTCCTCGACGACGAGGTTCATCCAGATCTCGCTCACCACCCAGGGCACGCCGCCGACCGCGCCCTGCAGGAAAGTGAGCACGAACCAGGCGACCGGATTCGTGGTCAGCGTATAGCCGACCGTGCAGAGGGAGCCGGCCACGACGGCGGCCAGGATCAGCGGCACGGCGCCGAAGCGGGCGGCCAAACGCGGAATGTGGGGCCCGGTCGTGAGCATGCCGATCGCCCAGGCCGCGGCGATGATTCCGATGGTGAGCTTGCCGTGACCCTGCCGCTCCAGGGCGAGCGGCACGAGCGGCATCGCCGCGCCCGACTGCAGGCCGATCGCGGCGCAGGCGGCGAAGACGGGAACGAGGGGACGCCAGGGGCCGGTGACGGCCGGCCTAATCGCCGACACGCAGATGCCCTTCGGCCCGGAAAGAAGCCGCCTCCTCCACCCGGCGCTCGGCCTCGGCGGCGGCCTCCTGCTGGCGCCGCCACATGTCGGCATAGAGCCCGTTGAGGGCCAGCAGCTCGCCGTGGCGCCCGCGCTCGGCGACGCGGCCGCGATCGAGGACGATGATCTCGTCGGCGTTGATGATGGTCGACAGGCGATGGGCGATGATTACCGTCGTGCGGCCGCGGCTGACCTCCTCCAGCGAGCGCTGGATTTCCTGCTCGATGCGGGTATCGAGCGCGCTGGTCGCCTCGTCGAACAGCAGGATGCGCGGATTCTTGAGGATGGTGCGCGCGATCGCCACGCGCTGCTTCTCGCCGCCGGAGAGCTTCAGGCCGCGCTCGCCGACCGTCGAGTCGTAGCCCTGCGGCAGGGCCATGATGAAATCGTGGATGCGGGCCAGGCGCGCCGCCTCCTCGACCTCCTCGCGGCGGGCGCCGGGCTTTCCGTAGGCGATGTTGTAGTAGATCGTGTCGTTGAACAGCACCGTGTCCTGCGGCACGACGCCGATCGCGCCACGCAGGCTCGTCTGCTGGACGTCGCGGATGTCCTGGCCGTCGATGCGCACATGGCCGGCCGACACGTCGTAGAAGCGGAACAGGATGCGCGAGATGGTCGACTTGCCGGCGCCGCTCGACCCTACGATGGCCACCGTGTGCCCGGGCGCCACGCGGAAGCTGACATCGTGCAGGATCGGCCGGGTCGGCTCGTAGCAGAAGTCGACATGGTCGAACACGATCTCGCCACCGGTGACGGCGAGCGGCGGCGCGCCTGGATTGTCGGCAATCTCCGCCTTCACGCCCAGCAGCCCGAACATCTTCTCCATATTCACGAGCGCGTTGCGGATCTCGCGATAGGCGAAGCCCAGCATGTTGAGCGGCATGTAGAGCTGGATCAGGAAGGCGTTGACCGCCACAAAGTCGCCGATCGTCATCGTGCCGGCGATCACCCCCTGCCCCGCCATCGCCATCACGGCGACGAGGCCCACGGAGATGATGGCTCCCTGCCCGATGTTGAGCAGCGACAGGGTGCGGCTCGAGCGGATGGCGGCATTCTCGTAGCGCCGGCGGCCGACGTCGTAGCGGCGGGCCTCGTGCGCCTCGTTGCCGAAATACTTCACGGTCTCGAAGTTCAGCAGGCTGTCGATCGCCTTGGCATTGGCCTCGGTGTCGGCCTCGTTCATCGAGCGCACGAACTTGATGCGCCATTCCGAGAAGACGATCGAGAAGACGATGTAGACGCCGACCACGACCAGAGTCACGACGGAGAAGCGCCAGTCGTAGAGGCTCCACAGGATGCCGCCGACCAGGACGATCTCGAACAGCGTCGGCAGGATGTTGAAGGTCGTGAAGCGGATCAGGAAGTCCATGCCCTGCGTGCCGCGCTCGATGACGCGACTGATGCCGCCCGTCTGCCGCTCCAGATGGAACCGCAGCGACAGGGCATGGAGATGGCCGAACACTTCGAGCGCGAGGTTGCGGATCGCCCGCTGGGCCACCGGGGCGAAAATGGCGTCCCGGATTTCGCCGAAGGCCTGCGCGGCCACGCGGGCGGCGCCGTAGGCGACGATCAGGGCGATCGGCACCGCGACCGCCTGGGCGGCTTGTGTCCCCAGCGCATCCACCGCATCCTTGTAGAGAAGCGGGACGTAGACGTTCGTGACCTTCGCCACCACCAGCAGCACGAGGGCGACCACCACGCGCGCGCGCAGTGCAATTTCATCCGTCGGCCACAAATGCCGCCCAAGAATCTTGATGACGCCCCAGGCGCGGGGTCCGTCGACCTTGGGAATGCCGTCAGGGCCTGGATGCGACATGAACGAAAAATGCCTTATTGGGCCACCATGTTGGATGGCGAAGGGCGCCGCGGCCTTCTATCCTGCCCGGCGAGCCGACGTAAGCCCTTCCAGGAAAGGGAGTCTCATGAGATTTCGTAGGGCCTTGGCGGCGATTGCCTTGAGTACGGCCGTGCCGGGAGTGGCGATGGCCCAGAATGCCGCGTCCGGGGCGCGGCAGGTCGACATTGCCTATGAAATCACCTTTGCCGGTCTTTCCGGTTTCCGCATCGACCTCACGGCGAAATTCAACGGCTCCAGCTACGACATCGAAAGCCGCACGTTCAAGGAAGGCGTGTTGCGCGCGGTCACCATGCATTATGACGGCCGCAATCGCGCCTGGGGCGGCTTTTCCCCGCAGGGCGCACAACCGACCGCCGGCTCGCTGTCCATCATCGTCGGCGACAAGCCGCGCACCTGGGTCGCGCAATATGCCGGCGGCACGATCCAGGAAACCCACAACCCCGCCTACAAGCCCTCGCCGCAGAACGCCATTTCCGAGGAGCAGCGGCGCGGCTCGCTCGATCCGCTCTCGGCCGCGCTGAGCGTCGGCATGGCCGGCGACGCGGCCTGCGACCGCACGGTGCAGACCAACGACGGCAAGCGCCGCATCGACGTGATCATCAAGAAGGTCGGCACCGAGCCCGCCGCCAAGGCGGCCATCCCGGGCGCGCAGGGCGACGTGCTCGTCTGCGAGATCTTCACCCGACGCGTGGCCGGGGAGTTCGAGAGCGCGCCCAAGGAAGCCGAGACCGAGCGCGAACGGCCGATGCGCGTCTGGCTCGCCCACATGGACCAGAGCCAGATGCGCTATCCGGCCAAGCTCGAGGCGCAGACCGGCTTCGGCACGATCCGCGGCCGCATCCTCTCCTTCCGTGAACGACCGCTGACGCCGGACGAAAGCCAGGCGATGCGGAAGTAGCGAGGAAGCGAAGGATCCCTCACTGCGCTCGGGATGACACCTGTCTTGGAATAACCCTCTCGTGTCATCCCGAGCGAAGCGAGGGATCCTTGCTCGACGACACTTCCAAAAGATCAGCCCATGTTGGATTGGCGGCCTCGACCAACTCATTCTTCTTCGACCGCCGCCATCCCTTGATCTGCTTTTCCCGGGCGATCGCATCCTCGACGTACTGGTAATCCTCAGCATAAACGAGGGTCGTCACATTGTAGCGGCCCGTGAAGCTATCTCTTGAAGCTTCGCGATGCTGAGCGATCCGATTTTCGAGGTTGTTCGTCACGCCGACGTACATGACGTTCCGGCTGGTGTTGGTGAGGATATAGCCCCAGTACGTCGGCATTCATAAGGCCGTGTGACGTCAAGGATCCCTCGCTGCGCTCGGGATGACACCTGTCTTGGAATAACTCTCTCGTGTCATCCCGAGCGCAGCGAGGGATCCTTAGGCAATCTCAGGCCGCGCGCTTCTGGTCGCGCTGGCGCAGGATCGACAGGATCTCCGCGGCGGCGGCCGGGATGTTGGTGCCCGGGCCGTAGATCGCCGCGACGCCCGCCTTCTTGAGGAAGTCGTAGTCCTGGGCGGGAATGACGCCGCCGACCACGACCATGATCTCCGAGGCGTTCTGCTTGGCCAGCTCCTCGATGAGCTGCGGCACCAGAGTCTTGTGACCGGCGGCCTGGCTCGAGATGCCGATCACGTGCACGTCGTTCTCGATCGCGGCGCGCGCGGCTTCCTCGGGCGTCTGGAACAGCGGGCCGACGTCGACGTCGAAGCCCAGATCGGCGAAGGCCGTGGCGATCACCTTGGCGCCGCGATCGTGGCCGTCCTGGCCCATCTTCACGACCATGAGACGCGGCCGGCGGCCCTCCTCCTCGGCGAAGGCGGCGATGTCGGTGCGGATGCGGTCGAGGCCGGCATCGCCCTCCCATTCGCCGGCGTAGACGCCGGAGATCGAGCGGATGGTCGCCTGGTAGCGGCCGTAGACCCCTTCCAGCGCCGACGAGATCTCGCCCACCGTGGCGCGCGCGCGCGTCGCCTCGATAGAGAGACCCAGCAGGTTGCCGGTGCCGGTGCGGGCGGCCTCGCCCAGCGCCTTGAGGGCGGCGACGCACTTGGCCTCGTCGCGGGTCGTACGGATGGTGTGCAGGCGCTTCAGCTGGGCCTCGCGCACGACGTCGTTGTCGATGTCGAGGATGTCGATCGGCGGCTCTTCCTTGAGCTGGAACTTGTTCACGCCGACCACGATCTCCTCGCCCCGGTCGATGCGGGCCTGGCGGCGCGCCGAGGCCTCCTCAATGCGCATCTTGGGCATGCCGGCCTCGACGGCCTTGGTCATGCCGCCCAGCGCCTCGACCTCCTGGATCAGCTTGCGCGCCTCGGCGACCAGGCTCGCGGTCAGCGATTCGACGTAGTAGCTGCCGGCCAGCGGATCGACGACCTTGGTGACGCCGGTCTCGTGCTGGAGGATCAGCTGCGTGTTGCGCGCGATGCGGGCCGAGGTCGGCGTCGGCAGCGCGATCGCCTCGTCGAACGAGTTGGTGTGCAGCGACTGGGTGCCGCCCAGCACCGCCGCCATCGCCTCGTAGGCGGTGCGGATCACGTTGTTGTACGGGTCCTTCTCGGTGAGCGAC
>JAGNNA010000266.1 GCA_017990895.1 Reyranella sp. | reverse complement strand
ATATCAGGCAAGTCGCAGCGGTCTAGAGACTGCGCGGCTTCTGCAGCGGTGAGCCACGGATGTAATGGTGACCGACAGCGGATGAAACGCCCCGCGCCTGAAATGGCGGCGGGGCTTTCTATTTTTGCAATCTGGCCAGCACTCAGTGGATCGTCGTTCCACCCCGATGGTTCGAGGAGTGGCGGAGTTGCCGGGAATCCAGCCAGACATGATGGAGCAGGTCCGGCGATCCAGCCTGACGCTGGGCCCGACCGATCATGAAGCCAAGGCCGCGCAGGAGATCGATCGTGCGGTCGCTCCGCGCATCGACGAATTGCTCCAGTCGCGGAAACTGGTGGAGCATCTCGGCAAATACGAACCGACACATCAGGGCGAGCTCCCTCGATTCCTCGTCAAATGCGGCTGATGCGAGCATCCACGGATAGCCTGCTTCAGGATTGTCGAGGCCCGGTGCTACGCCCCAAAGCGCGCTGGTGGAGTGGTCGCTCAGCCGGCGGGCCGCCCAGATCTGCGTGCTGAAGGCACAAGCCTCGAGCAGGCGGTCGCCGGGGGCCTTGTCGGGCCAGTCGAGATAGCCTGGTGAACCTTCCAGCATTCTCGCGAGGCTAGCGACATCCTGCGAGGTAGCGGGCAGGACCTGATGGCGCATGTCGTTCTCCTCCGGGTGCTCCCACAACCCACGGACGGACCGATGGTTGCCACGGGGGCCAGGATTCAGGCTGCCGGCGCCCTTGACCTCAATTCAGTCCGTAAGCGGCGAACTGGCGATCGACATCCGGCAGCAGGGCACGCGCGGCAGCCTTGTCGGATTCACCGCTCGTGACGTCGCCCTTGGCGACGCGGGCCAGTCCGCGACCATAGAGGGCAACCGGGCGGTCGGGATCGGCGCGGAGAGCAGCGTCATACTCGTGCAGCGCAATCTCCTTCTCTCCCAGTTTCAGAAACACAAACCCCCGGGTTTCCCTCGTCTCCACATTGTCGGGCTGCAACTTCAGGGCCTCGTCGCAGTCCGACAGTGCGTCGACGAGGTCGCGGCCAGAAATCACGCGGGTGAGGCAGCGATTGTTGAACGCCCAGCTCATCCGCGCATCGGCTTCGATGGCACGGGTATAGTCCTCGATCGCTTTCGGATAGTCCTGGCGCGCAAAATGAGCGTAGCCGCGATTGTAACTGGCGAGCGCATGGTTCGGTCGCAGTTCGATCGCCCGGTCGAGATCGGCGATTGCGTTGTCCACGTTGCCCTGCATCGAGTAGATCGCTGCGCGGTTTACGAGCGCATCGACATATTTCGGATCGATCGAAAGCGCTGTGTTGTAGTCCGCGAAGGCGCGCTGCATGTCGCCGAGGCGCGCCTTGACCAGTCCCCGCACCATGAACGCTCGGTGATTGTTGGGAGCGAGGGCCGTCGCGCGATCGAGATCGGCCAGTGCACGGCCATGCTCGCCCACGGAAGTGTAGGCGTTGCCGCGCATGACCAATGTCTCGGCATTGTCGGGAACCAGCGCAAGCCCACGGCTGAAGTCGGCTATTGCTCTGCGCATGTCGGCCCTCCGGGTCGCGAGCAGAACGCCCCTGTCGACATGCGCAAGAGCATTGCCGGTGTCGAGACGGATGGCTTCATCGTAGTCCGATAGCGCGCGCTCGATGTCCTGGATTGCGTGATGGGCAATGCCACGCTGAAGGAACTGGTGGGAACTGAGTCCGGCCGCCCCGTTCGCTTCGTTGAGCAGCGCGATCGCGACGCTGTAGTCGTCGGAAGCGCGCGCCTGGTCCCCACTCTCCCGATACGCCTGGCCGCGGGTCAGATGTGCCGCGGCGAGTTCCACGCCCGTCAACTTTCGGGCGTCGATCGCCAGGGTACAGGCGGCGACTCGGGTGTCCGCCGGAATGTCGGTCCGGTCGACGCAGAGTGGAGAAGCGACGAGAGATGCCTGCTGTTCGGCCTCCCGCGCGCGAAGGTCGTGCGCAGCCAAGCTCAGAAGAGCCGCCACTCCGATGCAAATTCGTCCATAGAAACCTGCTCGCCTGCCCGGCACGACCAAACCTCCTAGGGACTTGCACAGCCTCGACTCGTCTTTTCTAGAAACGAGGCATGTCGGGGCTTAGTTGCATCCGGCCGGGCACAATGCTGTGACCGCAAGAGGGCGTTGCCTTTTGTCGTACGACGGTCAGCTAAGTGACGGTCGCTTGTCTCGAGTGGCCGCCGGGAACTACGACACACCCGGCCAGTGGGTGCCATCGTTGCTCATGCTGCGGAGGTGGACCGGCGAACCCGGGTCTAACGCGGGCGCCGCGTGAACAGCAGGTCCTGCTGGCGCGCCGGCATCGTGTCGATACGCTGCAGCGCCGACGGACGGCGCCAGCGCAGGTACCATTCCAGTTCGTAGTCGTTGTCGATCCCCCAGGCTGTGAAGCCCGCGGCGCGCATACGGCCGAAGACGTCGCGCCACGCTTCGGGATCGTCATCGGGAGTCGCCTCGACGATGATGTCCATCGTCGCCGGGTAGGTCGAGAGATGCTCCAGCACATGGCGCAGGATCGGCGGCTCGGCGCCCTCGACATCCATCTTGATGAGTCGCAGCCGCGAGCGTTCTTGCGGCGTCAGGATCTGGTCCAGTGGCAAGGCTTCGACCGAGGCCACGAGCGTGCCGCCGCGTGAGGCCAGTGTTGTGGCCGCGCCGATATTGGCGGCGTTGACTTCATAGAGTTCGAGAATGCCGGGTCGATCGGAGACCGCCGCGTTCATGGCGCGGACATTGGATGTGGTCTGGTTGGCCGCGAGGTTGCGCTGCAGGAGCGCGAAGGTCTTCGGCGACGCCTCGATCGAGACGACCTTGCCCGCGGCCCCGACGCGGGAGGAGGCGAGCAGCGTGTCGTAGCCGATGTTGGCGCCGACATCGACGAACACGTCGCCCGGCGCCAGGTTCTGCTCGATGACCCGCGAAACGTCCGGTTCCCACACGCCGAAGTGGAGGATCATTCGTTGGATCAGGTGGAGGGGATTGCAACGGATCCGCGCACCGAAGTAGGTCGTGGCAACATGCTCGGGCTTCAGCGTGCGCAGCGTCTTGTTGTAGGCGCGGAACGCGAAGCGAGCGGCCGGCAGTGGGAGGCGTCTGACAATTGCGACGATGGTCTTGTGCAGCGGCTGAAACATGCAAGTACTGTATAGCGCGTTTGCGAGCCGGGTTTCGCAGACCGCGGGCAGATTTCTTGACGGCCACATTGGCACGCGGCACGGTCCCGAAAAATCCACTGCAGGTGAGGATTTGTCCCATGCCGCTTACGACCCGGCCTCTGTCCCACGCTCTCGGTGCCGAGATTCAGGGAGTGGATCTCGCCCAACCGCTCAGCAATTCCGAGTTCGACCAGATCCACCGGACGTTTCTCGAGAAGGGTATCCTGCTGTTCCGCAACCAGAAGATCACGCGGGAGCAGCACATAGCCTTCAGCCGCCGCTTCGGCGAACTCGACAATCACGATTCGCTGCCGCGCGACAGGCATCCCGATTATCCCGAGCTACTGCTCGTGACCAACATTCCTGAGAAGGACGGCAAGCAGTCGGCGTCCAAATATACCGGCCAGCAGTGGCATTCCGACATGTCGTTCACGCCGGTGCCGTCGCTCGGCTCCCTGCTGCGCGGCATCACGATCCCGCCGGTCGGCGGCGACACGATGTTCACCAACATGTACCTCGCCTACGACACCTTGTCCGAGGGCATGAAGAAGATCGTCGAGGGGCTGCACGGTATCCATACCGGTACCCGCAAGGTCGACGATCCGAATTCGGAGCGGGAGAAGGAGCAGAAGAAGATCAATCCGCCGATCGCCCAGCCGGTCGTGCGCGTGCATCCCGAGACCAGGCGCAAGGCGCTCTATATCGGCGAGAAGGTTTCGTGCTTCGTCGACATGACGCCCGAGGAAAGCCGGCCGCTGATCGAGTATCTCGTGCGCCACGCGACGCGACCGCAATTCGTCTACCGCCACCAATGGCAGCAGGACGACATCGTCCTGTGGGACAATCGCTGCACGATGCACATCGCGCTCGGCGACTACCAGGAAGGCGAAATCCGCCATCTGGAGCGCACCACCGTAAAAGGCACTCCGTCGGGATATTACCTGCAATGAAGCGTTCGACTTTCCTTCGGGGCGCCGCTGCCCTCGCCCTGGCCCCCGCCATCGTCCGTGCCCAGGGTAGCTATCCCGACAAGCAGATCAGGATGGTGATCCCGTTCGCCGCCGGCGGTACGACCGACCTGATGGCGCGCGCCGTGGGCCAGCACTTCGCACAAGCCTGGGGCCAGACCGTCGTGGCGGACAACCGCGCCGGCGCAAACGGCGTGGTGGCGGGCGAGATCGTCGCCAAGGCGCTGGGTGACGGCTATACGCTCAGCGTCGTGGCGATGGGCCATGCCATCAATCCGCTGATCTACAAGAAGCTGCCCTATGACGGCGTGAACGACTTCACTCCGATCAGCTTGCTGGCGACGTTTCCGCAGCTCGTGCTGGTCCATCCGTCGGTCAAGGCGACCACGCTACCTGAGCTGATCCAGCTTGCGAAGACGGCCTCGCCACCGCTCACCTACGCTTCGGGTGGAAACGGCTCCTCACAGCATCTGGCCGGCGCGCTGTTCGCTCACATGGCCAGGCTCAACCTGACCCATGTCGCCTACAAGGGCGGCAACCCCGCGCAACTCGACCTGATGGCCGGCAATGTCAACATGATGATCACCCAGCCCAATTCGAAGGACCTGATCACCACCGGCAAGATGCGGGCGTTGGCTGTCAGCTCTGCCAAGCGCAGCCAGTACTATCCCGAGCTGCCGACGGTCGCCGAGGCGGGCGTGCCCGGCTACGAATCGGTCGCCTGGTACGGTTTGCTGGGGCCGAAGGGGATGCCGCCGGAGCTGGTGAAGAAGATCGCCGACGAGACGGTGAAGGCCTGCGCCGGCGAAGGCGCCAGGTCCATCGTTGCCGCGCAGGGAGGCGACATGGTCGCCGGAACGCCGGCCGAGTTCGCGGACTTCATCACCGCGGAGCGCAAGCGCTACGAGGCGATCGTGCGCGAAGCCAATATGACGGTGGAATAGGATCGCCTCCCGGCGGGTGCGCCGGGCGTCGTCGGGGCGGGCGTGGGATGACGGTCGAACTGCCCGACGGTCTTCCTGACCACGCGGCCCTCCAGAGGGTGCTCCTGACTAACACCCCGGAGGAAGCCGGCGTTGCACTGGGTGGCAACAAGCTAGATCGGCCGGCCTTCGCTCGCGGCCCAGCGGGCCATCAACGTATTGCTGGGCCGGGTCTTGTCGACGACCTTGCGCGTGGTTTCCACGCCGGCGACCGGTAGTCCTTTCGGGTCCAGGAGGCCGACCTGCACGAGGACCGACGCCTGATCCCAGTAGATGTGCTCGTGGGCAACCTTGCCATCGACAAAGCGCACAATGGCCACCAGCGCGATCTCGACCCTCCGGCCGGTCGGTGCGACTCCCGGCAGCATCCAGTCGACTTCACTGGTGTGCGTGAAGCTGAACACCATTTCGTCGACGATCTGGTCTGCCCCGATCGTGCGGCTCACCGGGACGAGTGCCGTGTCGGGAGGATTTCCGCCGATGAAATGGTATTTGTAGAAGCGCTTGAGCTGATCGTGTCCCACGCCGCCCGTCATGGTCGGGACGTGGTTCACGTACGGTGTCGCAACCATGGTCGCCATCGTGGCATCGACGTCGCGAGTCTCGAACTCGTGGCGGCAATGGTCTTCCCAAAGAGCTTCCAGATCGTGGGATGGCATGGCGGCTGTCTCCTGGCGTCGTGACGGAGACAGCCTACCGCGTTCGAGCGACCGGCGCTTGCAGGACTAGAGGGCCGCGGCCAGGGCGGCGAGCTGGTCGGTGCAGATGCCCCAGCCCACGTGGAAGCCCATCTTCTCATGGGCCTCGCGATCCTCGACCGTCCAGTGGCGGACGCGGGCGGTGTAGAGCGTCTTGTCGCCCTGCTTCTCGAAGGTGAGGATGACGGTCATGAACGGCTTGCCGGAGGGCTGCCACGCCTCGGTGTAGGCATCGGTGAAGACCAGCCGCTCGTTCGGCACGACCTTGAGGTAGATGCCGCGGTTCGGCATGTCCTGCCCGTCGGGCCCGCGCATCACGATCAGGCTGGAACCGCCCGGCCGCACATCCGTCTCGACAACCGGCGTCTCGTAGGGCTTGGGCGCGAACCACTGCTTCATCAGCGCGGGCTCGGTCCAGCAGCGGTAGAGCGCCTCGCGTGGCGCATCGATCAGCCGGGTGAGGACGAGTTCGCGATCGTTTGCGGGGGCGCTGGTCGGGGTAGCCGTCATTTCAGTCTCCTGGTGAGGTCGTCTTGGCCTGAGGACGAACGACCCCGCTGCCTCCCGACATGATGCGGAAACTATAATTTACGGCGCGCCGTAAGCGCCCGGAGTGACGCCACCATATTCGTGACTGACCCGTCCGTTCCAGCCGTAGCCGACATAGCCGCCAGCAGCGTCATAGAGGTAGTCGAAGCCTTCCAGGAACATCCGGCCGGTGTTCACGAAGACGTTCGCGTCGTGTACCACCTCGACCCGCTCGGGATGGAGCGGGTTGCCGTGCCGCTCGACCCTGAACTCGTAGAAGGCCGGCTGCGGGCGAAGGCGATCGGGCATGAAAAGCTCGATCCGCGTACCCTCGGGTGCGCGCCGGCCGCGCTCGAGGCGCGTGCCGGCCGGCGGCGAGAGGAACATGTAGTTGATGCCGGTATCCATCAGCATCGTGCCCTGGCCGGATACGCCGTCGACCGAGACCGTCATGGGCGCGCCGTTCCAATCCGGTACGCTCGGAGGATGCGCCTTGGGCGTGAGCTTCACGAAGGCCATGTGGCGGGTGAGGGCGGGCGTCATGCCGAGATGCACGCCGGTGCGGGTGACGACATAGCCTGGCCGCACCGAGCTCACGGGCCGGCCGGAGGCCAGCGAAACCAGGCTCACGAAGGGGTTCTTCGGCGACGTGTTACCGGCTGTCGCCTGCGCAGCGCCCCGATCGAAGCCAATGCCCATGTAGCTGACATTGCGCGGCTCTAGTTCCGGCCGGCAGTCGCGCGCATGTTCGAGGCAGGTGATCTGATTGACCCTTGTATCAAGGGACGGCCGCGCCAGCGTAGAGTTGCGGGTGCGGTCTCGGTGGCGAGCCCGGAGGCTCCTTGGG